>CAISXI010000029.1 GCA_903889425.1 uncultured Roseiflexaceae bacterium
CACGCACGGTGACTGCCACCCCTGCGATTTCGTTGACGCCATCGGCAACTCGCCAACGGACTGCGGTTTTTACGCCGCTCAATACCCGTACCGATACCGCCACCCCCACGGACACCTTTACACCGACGGTCTCGCGTACCGGCACCAATACCCGCACCCTTACTCCGTCACGCACCAAGCGCCCGAGTAGCACCCGCACGTTTACCCCTACGCCGTAGTTATAGTGTAAGTAATCCCCCCGCACGTATATGTACGTGCGGGGGGATTACTTACACTGAACTTTCTTTTTTTCGTATAGCATCGCTTTTCCCCCACACATACCGCACCAACAAACTCAGGTTATAATAAACAATATTTAATCCAGAGAGTGAGTAATTATGTCATTACGCATTGGAATCGTTGGTTGTGGTGGCATCGGGCGCACCCACATGCAGGCGTGGCTTGCCGCTGGCTATCGGCCGGTTGCGGTATGTGATGCCCTCCCGGCAATAGCCCACACCCTCGCTGCCTTGAGTGATGCCACCGTATATAGTGATGCAACGACATTATTTGCCAATGCCCAACTCGACGTCGTCAGCATCTGTACCCCACCTGCACTCCATGCCGAGCTTGCCATTGCCGCCCTCGATCATCGGATTGCCGTATTATGCGAGAAACCAATGGCGCCCACCCTTGCCGAATGCGATGCGATGATTGCCGCGGCCACCCACAATCAAACGCTCCTCAGCGTGGGATTTTGTCATCGCTACCAACCCCATATCGAAGTAATGAAGTCACAGATTGAATCTGGTGCAATTGGTGAAGTCATCATGTTCCGCAATCGTTTTGCCGGACACATGCCCAACGTCGAAACACGTTGGTTTAGTAATCCCGCCCTAGCCGGTGGTGGGGTGATGGTTGATACGTGTGTCCATTCTGTCGATATGTTCCGTCATTTAATCGGCGATGTCGCCCGAGTTCAAGCCAGCGCCATAACCCGCACCACCACACTCGGTCCTGCGCTCCAAGTCGAAGATACCGCAATCATTACCCTTACGAGCACTGATGGTGTGCTCGGTGTGATCGAAGCGAGCTGGCGCACCCCACCCGGAGAATGGGTGGTGAGTGTGTATGGTACCGCTGGCAGTCTCACCCTCGATTACGATACAATGCAACTCTGGCACTGTGATGCTCACGGCACAAAAAAACAACTTGAGGTGCCGGACGGCGACCGTTTCGTCAATGAAGTGGCGCATATCGCCGCCTGCGTCCGTGACAATACGCCCCCACGAGTGAGTATGGCCGATGGCCGGGCAGCTTGTGATATTTTGGTGCGGGCCATGCGCAGTGCCCAACGAGAGGAATAAATGCAATTACCACGAATACTCATCATAGGCGCCCTTGCGCTGACGTTAGGCGCGTGTCAAGCATCATTGCCAAATGCACTGTTCCCCGATGATGCCACCAATCCCGACTACCCCAATCCTGGCACGCCAATCACGCTTGCCAATAACCCAGCCTACCCAGATCCAAACGCCACACCCAGCAATGACCCCGCTTATCCGACCCCCGCAGAATTACCTACCGTGGTCGCTGAACAACCGGTTGCGCCACCAGCAGACCCGATGCCCGCAAATAACGACATGCCACCATTAAGTCAAGGGGCAAATTTGCAACAACCAGGCACTTATACCGTCAAAATCATTTCGGTGAATGCAGGAACGCAAGTGTTGGTCAACAATGAAACCAGTGAACAACTAGTTACCTTGGTTGGTATTTTTACAGTTGATCCAGCTCAACCTGGCTGCGAAAACCAATCCAACGACCGTTTGGTGCTATTGACCGCGAATCCGGCAGCACGGTATACGTTGACGGTCATCAAACCGGATCCGAATGACCCAGCCATCGTAATCGGCAAAATCGTCCGCCATGACACCATCGATTTGGGATTAGACCTCGTTGCGTCTGGACTTGCACTCCTCAATACCGAACCATTTGATGGCCGTGAAAACTATGTCCCACTCGAAGCAGCTGCCAAAGCCGAAATCATCGGGCGTTGGAATGAACCTTGTAAATTCAGTGACACACTTATCGGTACCCAACAAGCGTAGCACGCAGGTGCGCACTACAATCACACGAATCCCCTGTACTATTCGTACAGGGGATTGCTACTATTCACCACGTGCTGGTTATTTTTGACGCAAAACCATCAACTTCCACCATAGTTGGACGAGTTGTACCAACGTACGCCAAATCCGTGGGAAGTTAAAAAACTGGCTTTGGCCATAGGTGCGATGGAAATGATGCACTGGCACTTCGGCAAACTGCTTGCCCGCATCTTGGAGTTTTTTGACTAACTCCAAACAAATCGTCCCACTGTCTGACTCGAGTACCACATCACGCATGGCACTACGGCGAATCAATCGGAAGTCACAGTCAACATCACGCAATTTAAAGCCAAACAAAAATTTCACGGTGTGATGATAGACACGACCGATGATTTTGCGGTGAAACGGGTCGCTCCGGTCGATTTTGTAGCCATTCACCACATCAATATCGTCGCGCAAGGCCCCCAACAACAAACGAATTTCACGTGGGTCGTATTGCGCATCCCCATCCGTATAAAAAATGAAGTCTTTCTCACAGGCAGCAAACCCGGCCCGTAAGGCACCACCATAACCCAACGGTTCGGCATGTGCTTGATAACGAAAATGAGAATATTGCTCAGCGAGTTCTTTCAAGACTTGTACAGTATAATCCGTACTGCCATTTTCGATGACAATCACTTCATAATCATCACTGACTTCGGCTAGTGTCTGCAACGTGGTAACCACCAAGCTACCTATTGTGCCGCCATCGTTGTAGGCAGGAAAGAACGCCGAAATACTAGGACGATTACTAGTCATGACAATACCACTCCGTCAAAGAGCCACGTTACCACGTAGCCGGTATTTTACTCTCAATAGTATACACGTAAATATCTGTACCCGGCGTTGCAAATTTCGACACAAACGTAGAGACGAAGTCCCTGTGGTATGATAACCACAGATATTACATCAACGAGAAAACCGCAATGACACTGGATATTTTGCACCTGCTCCGGCGTGACATCGCCACATTTGCGCCGTATAGCCCCATCGTGCCCCTCGACATCCTCGCCAATCAACTCGGGCTAACCCGCGATCAACTCATCAAACTCGATGCCAACGAAAACCCCTACGGTCCCACTGCTGCCACCCGCGCCGCCCTCGCCACCCTCACCACCCCCGAAGGTGCCCGCGACCTAGTGGCACTCTACCCAGATCCCGACAACACCACGCTCCGTACTGCTATCGCCCAGCACATCGGACAATCAATCGACCGCATCATCTGTGGCAATGGCTCAGATGAGCTCATCGACCTATTGTTGCGGGCCACGATTAGTCCGGGTGATGCCGTGATTGACGTCACCCCTTCGTTTGGAATGTATGCCTATGGCACACAATTATGTCAAGGAATGGTTGTCGACGTCCCCCGTGATCACAATTTTGATATCGACATTGATGCGATTCGGGCAGCTATCACTACCCACCACGCCAAAATAATCTTTTTGGCAGCGCCCAATAACCCCACCGGCAATCCACTGCGCCGCGACGAACTCGTCGCGTTGCTTGATTTGCCATTGATAGTCGTTGCTGACGAAGCCTATGCCGAATTTAGCGGGGTTACCTACCTCGATTTAATCGATCAGCATCCCAATCTCGTCGTGCTACGCACCTTTAGTAAGTGGGCCGGGCTGGCTGGGTTGCGGGTGGGCTATGGCGTCATGCACGAGTCATTGGCCACCCAGCTCCGCAAAGTCAAGCAGCCCTATACGGTCAACGTCGCCGCCGATGTGGCAGCCACCGCCGCCGTCCGTGATTTTGCGACTATGGCACCTGTCTTGACCAAAATCACCCAAGACCGTGATGCGCTGGCCCACGCACTCATCGCACTCGGGTGTGATGTTTATCCGAGTGTGGCCAACTTCTTGTTGGTCAAAACACCTGTGGCAGCCAGTCAGGTACGTGATGTGTTGCGCAAAAACGGCATCCTCATCCGCTATTTTGCCAAACCACGCCTCAACGACGCCATCCGAATTAGTATCGGCACTCCCAGCCAACACGAACGCCTGCTCGACGTATTACAACAGACATTCTCTGCATAAACACTAAGGAACACACTCATGCCCAACGAAGACTTACGCAGCCTACGCGAATTTGCCACCGAACTAGCCTGGAATGCCGGGCGCGTGACGTTGCGCCACTTCCAGACCAATTTTGTGGCCGAAATCAAAGCCGACAATTCACCCGTCACCATTGCCGACCGCGAATCGGAGCGCTTGATGCGCCAAATGATTGAAGAGCGCTACCCACACCATAGCATCCTTGGCGAAGAAGAAGGCGAAACCCGCCCCGGTGCCAGCTTCCGCTGGATCCTCGACCCCATCGACGGCACAAAAACCTTTGTGGCTGGCGTGCCCATGTATACCGTGCTGGTGGGACTCGAGCGTGACGGCGTACCCGTGGTGGGTGCGGTGGCCGCCCCGCCTACCGGCGAAATGGTGACGGCAGCCCTTGGCGAAGGGTGTCTGTGGAATGGCCGCGTCGCCCGGGTCAGCCAAACTGCCACCCTCAAAGATGCCGTATTGTCATGCACCGATGTGCTACATATGGATGAGTACGATCGGGGTGCCGCCTTCAAAAGCATGAGTAACAGCGTGCGCATGCTACGGGGCTGGGGCGATGCCTATGGTCATATGTTGGTTGCGACTGGTCGGATTGATGTGATGCTCGACGCCGTGATGAGTCCGTGGGATTGTGCCGCATTGGTGCCCGTGCTCCAAGAAGCTGGTGGCACCTTTACCGATTGGCAAGGGGTTACCACGATTTATGGTGGTGGCGCAATTTCGACCAACGGACGACTTTTTGATGAAGTAATGTCCCACGTGCGGGGCGTATCATAAGTGAGAAAGGGACGGCTATGCGGGTTGTAGCACTGATTATGGCAGGCGGCGAAGGGGCTCGCCTCAGCGTATTATCGGAAAAACGCGCCAAACCATCCGTACCATTTGCCGGTAAATTCCGCATCATCGACTTCCCGCTGTCGAATTGTGTCAATTCGGGAATTTTCGATGTGGCGGTGCTCACGCAGTACCAACCCCACTCACTCAACGGCCATATCGGCAACGGCAAACCGTGGGACCTTGACCGTAGCAACGGTGGCGTACAACTGCTCCAACCCTACCAAGGGCGCAACGAAGAAGGTTGGTACCAAGGGACTTCTGATGCCGTGTTGCAAAACATCAACTACATCCGCGAACGCCGCGCCGATTTAGTCGTCATTTTGTCGGGTGACCACATCTACAAGATGGACTACGCCCCAATGATTGAATTCCACCTGCAACAAAAAGCCGATTTGACCGTCGGGGTCATGCATGTGCCCCTCGATGAAACCGATCGCTTTGGTATCATGACGGTCAACGAAGCCATGGAAGTAGTCGAGTTTACCGAAAAACCGAAACAACGCGACAAAGGCACCTTGGCCAACATGGGCATTTATGTGTTCAACGCCGATGCCTTGATTCAGGCCCTCACCACCCAAGACAACGGCGTGGCCCGCACCGACTTCGGCAAACACGTCATCCCATCGATGGTGGATGCCGACCGTGTGGTAGCCTATCCATTCTCGGGCTATTGGGTCGATGTGGGTACGATTGATTCATATTGGCGTACCAGCATGGAACTCCTCGACCCCACCAACACCCTCAATCTCTATGATCCCGATTGGGTATTGCATACCCGGAGCGAAGAGCGTCCACCTGCCAAAATCGGACCGGGAGCGATGGTGAATCAAAGCATGGTCTGTAACGGCTGTACGGTGCTGGGCACCGTCGAACGCTCAGTATTGTCGCCGGGGGTGTATGTGGCGCCTGGTGCCATTGTGCGTGACAGCGTGATTATGACCGATACCTGGATTGGACCAGGCAGTGTCATCGACAAAGTAATTATCGACAAACAAGTAATAATTGGCGCCAACGCAGTCGTCGGGTACGGCGATGATTTGCTCACGCCCAATGCCAAACAACCCGACAAAGTCAACACCGGCATCTCGGTCATCGGCAAAAACGCCCACATTCCCGCCGATTGTCGCATCGGCCGCAATGTGGTGGTCAATGCTGATTGTCGCGAAGCCGACTTCCCCACCCTCGATGTACGATCAGGTATGACGATCTAGGGCAAATCAGCGCAACAATTCACCAATACGGCGCCCCAATTGGCTAAACCAATTGTTGGTGCCGTATTGGTCTGTGAAGTGCTGCACCGCATTGTCTGGACCAGGGTCTTTGCCACCCGCAGATTCCAACATATACCAGCGATGTTCCATGATCCAACGATACAAATCGGCTTCGGTACGCCCCGGGAAGCGACTCAATACATCATGCGCACGGATTGCCTGAATGACCGGCATATATACGTCATCGTACCAACTCGCCACGGCCTCTTCACTCGTAATCAAACGATCGAGTTCTTTTCCCATAAAATAGCGATGCCCGTTGATATGGCGAATCAGCTCGAGATAGCCCCCTTGTTCACTGAATTCAATCCGTTGTTGGGGGCGCATCACATGCAACTGGGTCCAATCCAAAAAGTCGGCGTATTCTTCTTTAATCGGCAATTCATCAAGACGCAGTGAGGCATCGATGGGCACATCGATCAATAATTCGTCGACATTGGCATCGATATCGGCTTGACCTTGGCGGCGTGCCACCGACACGCGGTGGTTGCCATCACGCACAAAGTAGACATCGCCGATTTTGTAGAGATCCACCGGCGGCAAATCGATATAGAGCTGGTTGGCCATGTCGACATTCATCCAGCGGTCACGTACATGATCACTGCGGGGCAAAAAGTGGCGATCAAAGTCACCATAGCGTCCTTCACTGCCAATGATATGGTCAAGTGGCACGGTACAAAGTCCGATATGACGTTGACCACGGATTTGCAAGCGATTACGCACTTCTTCGAGGGCCAGTAGTTCATGTGGGGCATGGCGCAAGGCATCACGCAATGCCGACAGCCATTCACGGCGGCGCGCATCATCAAAGTGGGCCCGGGCCAAGCTATTAAGAAAAGTATTATTTTGCGGTGACATTATGTGTATCCATTAGTATGTAGGATTAATCGTCATATCACGATATCCGGCAGTATTGAGAATGTGCGTATGGTTGAAGTATGTTTCGGTGGCAACACCATACGAATACGAGCGATGCACATGGCCGTGAATCCAATAGCGGGGACGAAACCAGCGTTGTAACGTCACAAACGCCTTAGAACCACGGTGGGGGCGGTCAGCACCATCATGAATCCCCGCCAATGGAGCATGGCTCAGCATCACATCAAGACCGCGGCGCCGGTGTGCGTTGTACCACATGATGCGGGTCGCAAGGCGCAAACAGCGCGCCATCATCTGGGTTTCGCTGAATTGCGGGCCAGTATCTAAATTATAGCGGAGCGAGCCACCCAGCCCCGCCACCAACAAACCGTTGACTCGCACCACTGCATCATCGACGGCAATGCAGCCCCGTGGTCCTGTGAGCACTTCGCCAGATTCTAAGTGTTCGGGGTGGTCATGATTCCCCATCACGTACAGACAGGGGATGCTCAGCATGGTGGTGACGTATTCGAGATAGTAATACGGCAAATCACCACAACCAAATACCAACGCCACATCAGCAAATCGTTCTTTGATTTGCAGACTATACACCAGTGGCACTACCTCGTCGCTGAGTGTCAGTACCCGCATCGGTGCGCCCCTTCTAATCGTCGTCACCAAAGGCGACATCATGCAAACTAGGAATTTCGATGGTAAATGTTGTCCCTACACCCAATGTAGATGCGACGGCCACTTTGCCGTTATGTGATTCCACGATATATTTGACAATTGCCAGCCCAAGTCCAGCACCGCTGCCCACATACGCCCGGGTACGCGAACGATCAGCGCGAAAGAAACGATCAAACACATGCGGCAAATCCTCGCTACTAATACCCACACCCGTATCTTGGATGGTGACCATTGCCATACCGTCATGGCTCGTCAACCGACATATGACACTGCCATCATCAGCAGTATGTTGTAACGCATTAATACAAATATTGAGGATGGCCTGCTTGAGTCGGTCACGATCACCATTGACCATGACTACCTGTTGAACATCAAGCCGTAGCGTAATGTTGCCAGCAAGTGATTTCAAATCACGGATGGTTTCGAGCAACAGTGTGGCCATATCAACCACCTCAAAGCGCATCCCGGCCGCTGCTTCATTGCGAGCGAGCATCAACAAATCATTGACGAGACGAATCAGGCGTTCGGTTTCGCGTTGCATATCATCGAGCGATTCATTGAGCAGCTCAGGGTCACGCATCGCCCCACGATGCAGGATTTCGATATTGCCCTTCATGGCAGCGAGTGGAGTACGCAATTCATGTGATGCATCTGCCAGAAAGCGGCGTTGTGCTTCAAATAACAGCTCAATCCGCTCGAGCAAATCATTAACGGTAACGGTCAATAGTTGCAGTTCGTCTTGGACGGTGGGCACCGGCACCCGGCGACGCAAGTCAGCGGCACTGACGATACTTTGGGCCGTACGGGCAATGACGTCGATTGGGCGAAATACCGCCCTCGTCAACCATGCGCCCCCTTGGGCTGCCACAATCATCACGGCAACACCACCAAACGCCAAGGCATACAAAAAAAAGCGCAGGGCGCGTTCAGTTTCGCCAATTGGACGGACGAGTTGGAGCACGCCACCAACCTGCACTGTTTGGGTTAGCACATTGACATAGGTCAATGGCACCACCAACACCCGCAAACGGGCCACTCCGATGTCCGTCGTAACCCGGAGCCGATTGCCTGCGACTGCATAAAGTATGGTATCCGTATCGAGCGTCAATCGGCGCGCCAAGCCTGGTTGCCGGATCAAATTAAGCGAACGGGAACGAATCGTCCCATCTGGACTATAGACTATCGCCAATAGATTTGTGGTCGCAAAATTTTTAATCGCATCGGGTTCAACAATAGTATTGCCATCATCCATTATTTGGGGTTCGGTGCTTGATTTGGTAACACTTTCTTGGATAACTTGCGCTCCCAAATCGAGTTCATTGTCGATGCTGGTAATCAGGGCCCGATTTACCACATAATACAACCCAAAATCAAGCACCGTCAGTGCTACTGCAAACAACCCCACATAAGCCAATGTTAAACGTAACCGTATTGACACGCGGGTATCTCCCACAGGTACATGGATTATTCGATGGGCACGACGTACCCCGCCGATACCCATCCTTCGTTGCCGTCACTATCACGCACATTCCGCCACACTACATCTTCGACTGTTTTGTTGGCACCTACAACTTGCAAGACGGCACCATCGGGCAATGTTTTGAGGACTTCAGCCGTACGACTTGGTGCTTGGCGCAAAAACAACCCCGCTGCACCCGTCCCATTGACCCGTACCTGCGCATTGGCGATTGACACGGTCATGGTGGGTAACATGGTTGCGTCGGGGAGCACCGTGGCGACGATTGAGCCGTCAGCAGCCGTCACGGGAGTGCCTACGGGAGTACGACTCCCCAACAAGGCCCAATTCACCCCAATGAAAAAAATCAAAATAATCGCCAACGCCAAGCGCCAACCACCCATCAGAAATACCGCACTCCAACTACTGGTGCGGCTCAACGGCGAGCGTTGGGTCGTGCGCCGATGGTCATCGTTGAGCGTACGATAGACGCGGTCGGATTCGCCAAGATTATTATGCTGATCTTCGGGGACATAGTTTGTCATGACGCCCTCCACACACACAAAACAAAACAATTCATGTCAGTTATTACTACCATAGTAACACCAATTGCCGTTATTCGTCACGAATCCGTTGCCGCCAATAATCCAATGATTCGCTGACAATTTGCTCCATCGTGATTTGTGGTTGCCAACCGGTCACCGCCACCAAGCGACTATTGTCACCACGCAAAATCGGCTCGTCCACTGGGCGCAACCGACTCGGATCAACCTGAATAGTCACCGGCACACGACCGTGCGCCACCACCATATCCAAAATATCCCCAATCCGGACCGCCCGCCCTGAACACATGTTGTATACCGTCCCGCCAGGCGCACGTTGAATCAACGCCCACAAGGCCCGCGCCACGTCATCGACGTGGGTGTAATCCCGTTGCGGCTCGAGGTTTCCGACCTGAATCAACGCCTCTTGGCGACCAACCTCGATGAGGGCCATTTGTCGACAAAACGTCTGTATCGCAGTCCGGTCACCTTGACGTGGCCCCACATGATTAAACGACCGCGTCACCACCGTATGCACACCATAACTATCGAAATACTGCAACCCCAACAACTCTTGGCCGACCTTGCTAATCCCGTACGGTGAGGCTGGACGCATGGGGTGGGATTCTTGGATGGGGATTGCGTCGGGGGATACCACGCCGTATTGCGCACTCGACCCCGCAATATGCACCCGTGCCGCCGGTACATGGCGCCGTACCGCTTCGAGCAGATTAATCGTCCCCTCCACATTGGCGCGCATGGTTGCCACCGGCGCACCCCACGATGCTGACGGGTAGCTTTGGGCTGCGAGATGAAAAATATAGTCGGGACGGGCTTGGGCTACGGCATCACCAACGGCAAATGCGTCTTCGATATCACCTTCAAAAAAAGTAATCTGCGCTTGCACGCGCGCCAAGGCCCGCGGATCGCTCCGCCAGCGCCGAAACACCGCCAACTCCACATCGGGCTGGCGTAGCAAATATTCTGCGAGGCTACTCCCTACCGGACCGGTTGCACCGGTAATCAAGACACGCGCCATCTACCCCTCCACCCTGTCATGTATTTTTTATTGCTACCACTATACAATACCTGCGCCAATTAATGTAGATACGCTACCTGCTGCGTCTAGGGTTTTGGCGTAGGTATTGATTATGAATGACAAAAATGCGCCCTCAACAATCCATCCCCACAACGAAGTTTTACGGGATACCGAAATATTCGGCAAACACTCGTCCAAAATATCACTAAATACCAGTCGCATAACCCCCCTGAATTCACGCTATAATAGAGACTTAGTATGGTTTGATTCGGTAGGAAGTATGCCCATGAAGTATATTGCTACGATTGGTCTCGAGGTCCACGCCCAGATTCGCACCACATCCAAGATGTTTTGCGGCTGTCGCACCGACGCCTCGCAGGCCGCCCCCAACACCAATGTCTGCCCTGTTTGTTTGGGGTTGCCTGGTGCCTTACCAGTGCCTAATCGCCGCGCCATCGAATTGGCGACGATGACGGGGGTGGCATTGCATTCCACCATTACCCGCGATAGTACGATTAGTCGCAAAAACTACTTCTATCCCGACTTGCCCTCCTCGTACCAACGCAGTCAATACGAAGACCCGTTGTGTGTGGGTGGTTATGTCGAATTCCCGAGTGCGGGTGGCACACGGCGCATCGAGCTGACCCGCATCCACATCGAAGAAGACACGGGCAAACTCACGCACATGCCCGACGGTAGCTCGCTGATTGATTACAATCGAGCCGGCGTGCCCTTGATGGAAATCGTGTCGGAGCCCGATATCGCCAGCGCCGAAGAAGCGCGGCTCTACTTCCAGACCCTGCACCAGCTTCTATTGTGGATTGGCGTCAATAGCGGCAATTTGGAAGAAGGCGCGTTGCGCTGCGATGCCAATGTGTCGGTACGCCCCGAAGGCCAAAAGGAATTCGGCACCAAGGTCGAGATCAAGAACGTCAACTCGTTCCGCAATGTCGAGCGGGCCATCAACTACGAAATCGAACGCCAAATCAGCGTGGTTACCAGTGGTGGCAAAATCATCCAATCAACCCGCGGCTGGAACGATGCCTTGGCCAAAACCATCGAGCAACGCACCAAAGAATTTGCCCACGACTATCGTTACTTCCCGGACCCGGACATCCCGCCCTTGCAGATGGAAGCCGAATACGTCACCCAGATTGCAGCGCGCTTGCCCGAATTACCGGCGGCGCGGCGGGAACGCTTTAGCACGCAATACGGCCTTAGTTTCAAAGACGCTGATTCGTTGACTATCACCCACGAAGTCGCAGACTTCTACGAGGCGACCGTCACTGCGACAGTGGCCGCAGGTGGCAGTGCCCGTGACGCCGCCGTCTGGATTATCGGTGAATACTTCCGCTTGCTCAACGACAGCGGTGACGACATCACCCAGGCCGCCCAACGCATGACCCCACACCACATCGCCACTATCGTGGCGCTAGTGACCAAAGGGACGATTACTCGCGCCTCAGCCAAAGAAGTTTTTGAGGAGTGCTACCAACAAGGCAGCGACCCCGAAAAAATCGTTGCCAGCCGTGGTTTGGCCGTCATCGGCGATAGTGATGCCTTGCTCACCATGGCCCGGGCCGCAGTGATTGCCAATCCCAAAGCGGTCGCCGACTTCAAGAGTGGCAAAGATGCCGCTATCAAGTTCCTTGTTGGTCAAATCATGAAGGCTTCCCGTGGACAAGCCAGCCCCCAATCTGCTGAGGCAGCAGTGGTAGCAGCCTTGTCTGAAGTATAATGGCACCACGATCTGCTGATTGAATGACATGGTATGTGGCTAAATTTCTTGATTCAGGCGTATTCCATGTGGTTTTTTGTGGTGAAAAAGTGCATTGGCTACCAATTTGTGCGGTTTGACACAAATAGCCCGAAGTGGTAGCATAATGCCCGTTAATCGGCATACACACTCATACTGGCGAACTGAAAGTAAGCAGGTTATTTATGCCACCAATCACCGAACACGTCGTCTTGCGTGATAATGACGTACCCAACATTGCGGATCTCGATGTCTACATCAAGCATGAAGGCTACGAGGCGCTCCGCATTGCCGTCACAGAAAAGACCCCCGCCGACGTTATTAACGTTGTCAAAGAAGCTGGTTTGCGCGGCCGTGGTGGCGCAGGCTTCCCGACGGGTGTCAAGTGGGGATTTTTGCCCAAGGATGTCTATCCCCGCTACTTGTGCTGTAATGCAGACGAAAGCGAACCCGGGACCTTCAATAATCACCAAATCATCGATCGCAATCCGCACCAACTCATCGAAGGTGTGGCGTTAGCGGCCTATGCCATTGAATGTCAGACCGCTTTCATCTATATCCGGGGCGAATTTGCTGCCGGAGCCCTGCGCCTCGAAAAGGCCATCGCCGATGCCACTGCCCGGGGCTTCCTCGGCAAAAACGCCTTTGGCACCAGTGCGAATATCAACATCGTCGTCAGTCGTGGTGCCGGTGCTTACATCTGTGGCGAAGAAACTGCCTTGATGGAATCACTCGAAGGCAAAATCGGCCAACCCCGCCTCAAGCCACCATTCCCGGCGATTGCCGGTTTGTACAGCAAACCGACCATCGTCAACAATGTCGAAACATTGGCCAATGTGCCTCGCATCGTCCTTAAGGGTGCCGCATGGTACCGCCAAAACGGCACCGAAAAAAGCCCTGGCACCAAGGTCTTTTCGGTATCGGGACATGTACGCAAACCAGGCAACTACGAAGTGCAATTCGGCACCACCATGCGTGAGCTCATCTATGATTACGCCGGTGGCATGCGCGAAGACCGCAAGGTCAAAATCATCGTCCCTGGTGGTGCGTCAGCAGCGTGGTTGACCGAAGCCAGCATCGATGTGGCGATGGACTACGAATCACTCGCTGCCGCCGGCACTATGCTCGGCTCGGGTGGCGTGATTATTTTGGATGAGACCGTGAGTGCCGTAGAATTGGCCTACAAAATGGATGAGTTCTTTAAGCATGAGTCGTGTGGCAAATGCACGCCGTGTCGTGAAGGAACGCACTATTTGGTCAAAACGCTCCATCGCCTCAACCACGGTGGCGCCCAAAAGAACGATATCGCCAAACTCCACGACATCTACAACCAGATGGCTGGCAACTGCTTCTGTTTGTTGGGTGAAAGCGCCGTGGTGCCTATCCGCACCGCACTCAAGCTCTTCCCTCACGAATTCGAAGAAGCCCTCGCCAAATCATCTGCACGGCACGCCATTCCGCTGACCTTGGCGCACTAGTGCTGGACCGTATACAATCGGACAGCCGGGAGTAAGAGAACGATGCCAGACATAAACGTAATAATTGATGGAAAGTCGGTTGCCGTCCCCCCCGGCACCAACATCGTCGATGCGGCTCGCCATGCTGATGTGGCGATCCCGGTCTTTTGTTATCACCCCAAAATGAAGCCCGTCGGCATGTGCCGGATGTGCTTGGTCGAAGTGTGGACACCCCGCATCGACCCCGCCACTCGTCAAGTCGTGATGGGGCCCGATGGGTTGCCGCAAATGGCCTTGATGATGAACAAACTCCAAGCCGCCTGTGTGACTCCGGTCAGCGACGGTATGGTCATCAAAACCACCACCGAAAAAGTCAAGTTCGCCCAACGTGGTGTACTTGAATTTTTGTTGACCTCACACCCCCTCGACTGCCCTGTCTGCGACAAGGGCGGCGAATGCCCACTACAAAACTTGACCATGCAGTGGGGTCCCGAAGTATCGCGCTTTGACTACGCCGACAAAGTCCACTTTGAAAAGCCAGTCAAACTCAGCGACGTCATCTACCTCGACCGCGAGCGCTGTATTCTGTGTTCGCGCTGCGTGCGCTTCCAAGACGATATCGCCGGCGATCCAGTGCTCGGCTTTGACAATCGGGGTCGCTCATGGGAAATCATCTCGAAGTCGGAACCCGGCTTTGATTCGAAGTTCTCGGGCAACACCACCGACATCTGCCCCGTGGGTGCCTTGACCAACGCCGACTTCCGCTTCCGCGCACGTGTGTGGGAAGTACGGAGCACGCCCAGCGTCTGCACGCACTGCTCAGTTGGCTGTAATTTGACCATCGACGCCCGTCAAGACAAATTGATGCGCATCATGCCCCGTGAAAACGACACCGTCAACGAAATCTGGCTGTGTGACAAAGGTCGCATGGGTCAGCGCTTTTTCGAAAGTGTCACCCGCATTACCACGCCAATGGTGCGCCACAACGGCAAATTGGTCGAATCAACCTGGGAAGATGCCCTCAACCGCATCGCCAGCAACATGGCCAATATCGTCGAGCGTTCAGGCAACAACGCCGTGGCTGGGCTGATTTCGGACAATCTACCCAACGAAGACCTCTACGCCTTCCGTAAGCTCATCAGTGATGTCTACGGCAGCGCCTCACTCGACCACCGCCTCGGCTTGCCCACCGATGTCAGCATCGATGACGCACCGCTCCAAGTGGGTGTTGGTCGCGATACCAATCTGATGACCATCGGCAAGGGGACGAGCGTACTCGTAATTGCCGCCGACCCCGAAGAAGAAGCCCCCGTCTACTTGCTCCGCTTGCGTGGCATCCAGAGTCGTGGTGGTGCCGTGCACGTGGTCAATTCATTTGCCACCAAGCTCGGCAAAACCGCCTCAAGCGATACCCGTATCGCCCAAGGTGGCGAATCAGCCTTTGCATTGGCCTTCCTCAAGCAAGTAGTCGATACCCAGGCTGCTACGGGCTTTGAGCGCCGCCTGCGTGGGCTTGACGAAGTGCGCCAGCAGCTAGCCAAGCACTCCCTCGAGAGCTTGCTGGCCACTGCCGGTATCAGCGCCGATCAACTCAAAAAGATTGTCGACGCCTACATGACCGCCAGCAATAGCATCATCATGTACGGTCGCACTGCCTTGCAAATCGGGGCAGCCGTTACCCAAAACCTCGCCAGCGCTGCCATGATTACCGGCAAGTGTGGCAAGGCCAATAACGGGGTAATTGCCTTGACGAGTGGTGCCAATACGATTGGTGCAACAGCCTTGGGGATTCGTCCAGCCAAGGGTGGTGCTAGTGCCTACGACATGTGGAGCCAAGCCGAGCAAAGTCAAATCCGTGGCTTGTTCATCGTCGGCATGGATCCAGCAGGCAAAAGTGAGCGGGCTGCGCAAGCACTCGAGACTGTTGCCAAACATGGGTTTGTCGCCGTGCAATCGATGTTTATGAGCGAAACCGCCAAGCGTGCCGATGTGGTATTGCCACTGATGGCCACTGCTGAGCGCGACGGCACCATCACCAACGCCGAACGACGGGTACAGCGCTTCCGCACTGCCACCGCCGCACCGGCAGCCATGATGCCCACCTGGCAGGTATGTGCCACCGTGGCCGAATACGCCACCGCTAGTGTAAGCAATGGCCGGACTGCAGTTGCAAGTGGCTGGAATTACGCCGTCACTAGTGATGTGACTGACGAAATTGCCAGTGTCCAGGCACGCTTTGCCGGGGTAACCTATACCAGTCTCGATTTGAGCATCAACTCATGGGGTCGTCAGACCAATGAGCTCTTTTATTACGACGGCACTTCCTATAGCAATAGCGAAGGGCTGGGCGTGCAATTGGCAAGTATTGCCGATGACAACAACGCCCCATTGCATACTGCAGTGGTCGCACCAGTGGTGTATGAACCCAAGGGTGAATTCACCATGTTGATGCAAATGCCGGTACGGGCCTATGACGGTGGCGAATGGAGTACCGATTCCAAGTTGGCGTCACGGCAAGTGACGGCCCACGTGGTGCTATCCGTAGCAGACGCAAGTCGTTGGGGGATTGCTATCGGCGATCTCGTGGCGTTGTCTTCACCGGTGGGGAGCGCCTTGGTACGGGCCCAAATCGATACTGGTCTGGCTGAAGGCCAAGTACTCATGCCTGATGTGGCGGGAGCTCCGACCAATTTGGCATTAGGGGCTTATACTCGTGTATCAGTTCGTCGCGCCGAATAGCAGGGGACTGAGGAGGATTTGATGGATTGGATTGCGATACTCATCCTGTTAGTGCGTTGTTTGGTACTCGCACTAGCCGCGACCACCTTGTTCGCCTACTTTACGTTGTTTGAGCGCCGCTTATTGGCGCGCTTCCAAAACCGCGTAGGACCCAACCGTGCCGGCTATATTCCGTTGCCCGGTGGCAAAAAACTATTTGGTGGCATCCTGCAGCCAGCCGCCGACGCCGTCAAGCTTTTTTTCAAAGAAGACGTCATCCCGACCTTGGCTGATCGCTGGGTTTACCTGATGGCACCCGGCTTTGCCGTGGTACCCGCCTTGATTATCTGGGTGGCTATCCCGTTGGGGAACTGGCCAGATGGCAGTGGCGGCAATTGGTTACATTACGCACCAATTGACGTCGGTATTTTGTATTTGTTGGCAGTCACCTCAATCGGTGTGTATGGCATTGCCGTTGCCGGCTGGGCGTCAAACAACAAATACTCGATGCTGGGTGGGATTCGCGCCTCGGCCCAGGTTATTTCGTATGAATTAGCCTTGGGGTTGAGTATTTTGGGTGTGGTGATGCAAAGCGGTACCTTGCGTACCGAAGGCATCGTCAACGCACAGATCGGCATGTGGAACATCGTGCCACAGTTCATGGGGTTTATCATCTTTTTGATTGCCAGCACCGCCGAAGTCGTCCGCTCGCCCTTTGACTTGGTCGAAGCCGAGCAGGAATTGGTTGGTGGCTACAATACGGAATACGGCTCGATGAAGTTTGCTTTGTTTTTCATGTCGGAATACATCAAACTCATTGCCATGAACGCCATTGCCGTCACGCTCTTTTTGGGTGGTGGGAATTTACCAGGGATCGAACAAGCCAGCGCTGCCATTACGGCGGGTTACGGCGTCACCGCGGGCAATGCGGCCATGGGGCTGATGAGCCTCGGGGCGTTTTTGATCAAAACCACGTTGTTGTCGTTCTTGTCGGTATGGATTCGTGCCACGGTACCCCGGGTACGCTACGACCAGCTGATGAACCTTGGCTGGGTGATTTTGTTGCCGTTGGCGTTACTCAATGTGATCATCACCGCCGTGTTTGGGGTGGTGTTCCCAGTTGGCGCCGTCGTGCCTCAAATCGCGATGGGTGTGATTGGTTTGATTGTGATAGTGCTAACCACAGTGCTTGCAGCTCCCAAACGAACAAAGCGTGGCGTGACGCTGGTTCGTTCGCAGGCGCGCAACTAGAGAGGATCGCATGCTAGGCGCACTGATTAAAGGCTTGAGCACGACGTTCAAGTATCTCTTCAAAAAACCCGTGACGGTGGAATATCCCGAAGTCAAGCGCCCGGTACGCGAGCGCTTCCGCGGTCGCCATGAACTCAAACGGTTTGAGAATGGCATGGAACGGTGTATTGGATGTTCGTTGTGCGCGGCAGCTTGCCCATCGGATGCCATTTTGGTCATCCCTGCCGAAAACAACCCCGCAGCACCCAATTCCCCCGGCGAGCGCTACGCCGCCCGCTACGAAATCAACATGCTACGGTGCATTTTTTGTGGCTACTGTGAAGACGCTTGCCCAACCAATGCAATTGTGCTCGAGCATCAGTATGAGCTGTCGTTTTACGACCGCAAATCGTCGATTTATGACAAATCGATGTTGCTCGTTGCCGTAGACAAAGGGCACGGCGAGATTCCACCAGTGTTGCAGCAACTCAACCGTCGGCCCAGCCCGCCGGCACAAATCGACCTGTAGGGGGCGCGCATGGAGTTGGTAATTTTTGTGATTACGGCGATAGTCGCCATTATTGGCGCAATTGCCATGTTGACTAGTCGCAATGCAGTGCATAGCGCATTGTTTTTGCTACTCAACTTCGGGGCAATTGCCGTATTGTATCTGCTACTACAAGCACCATTTTTGTTTGCAGTACAGCTCATCGTCTACGCCGGCGCCATCATCGTACTCTTTTTGTTTGTGGTGATGTTGCTCGGTGCCGAACGCGACGAAGAGGATGCCAATCCGATTCGCTGGCAAGCCCCCGTGGCAATCACCATGGCGGTATTGTTGATCGGCGAAATCATCTGGGTGTTGGTGCGACAGTCGCAAGACAGCCTCGCACGGGTCGGGAGTAGCGATAGTGATTTTGGGTCACCGGCACAGATTGCGCAAGCACTGTTTACGACCCACCTATTGCCATTTGAAGTCGCGTCGTTTGTGTTGCTGACCGCCCTCATCGGCGTCGTCGTGCTCCACCAACGGCAGAACTAGCGGAGGCAGTGATGTTACCGACGATTTTTTACATTGGCCTCAGCGTATTGTTGTTTGTCATTGGCGTGTGTGGAGTATTGCTCCGGCGGAGCACGTTGATGGTATTTATGTCAATTGAGTTGATGCTCAATTCCGCCAATCTGGCGCTGGTGACATTTGCCAATCAACGCCAGTCAATCGACGCACAGATTATGGTTTTCTTTGTGATTACAATTGCCGCAGCCGAAGTGGCTGTGGGGTTGGCGTTGTTGGTGATGATTTTCATGCGCAAAAAAACGACCAACATCGACACCATGACCACCTTGAAGGGATAGTATCCGTCAACCGTGCCGCGCGCGGCTAACGAATGCAGAGCAGCTCATGACGCAAATCTCTTGGTTAATTGCCCTCATCCCGGCGTTTCCACTCGCCGGCTTCTTGCTGAACGTCTTCCTCGTGCGGGGCGAACGCGCCAACGGCACCGTAGCAAGCCTCAGCATCGTGGCAGCCTTTATCACCACCGTTATCGCCGTCATTAACTTGGCAGGCATGGCGGAAGAATCACGGTTCATTGCCATTACCCTATGGGACTGGCTAGCCGTGGGGCGTGTCAACGTTTCGTTTGGATTGTGGTTTGACCCCCTCACCGCAGTGATGGCATTGCTCATCACGGGTGTCGGCGCACTCATCCACATCTACTCTATCACCTACATGCATGGTGATAGTCGCCCAGGACGCTACTTTGCCTACATGAATTTGTTTGTCTTTGCCATGTTGATTTTGGTGATGTCAGACAATCTCTTCTTGCTCTTTTTGGGTTGGGAAGGGGTCGGGCTCTGTTCGTTCTTGCTCATCGGCCATTGGTTTGATCGCAAAAACGTGGCACCCGGAATTGTGCCCAGCGAAGCTGCTGCCAAGGCCTTTGTGGCCAACCGCGTCGGCGATGCCGGGTTGTTACTTGCGATGATGGCAATCGTGTCGCACTTCGGCACCTTGTCGTTCTTTGGTAGTGACGGCTTGTCCGGCTTTGTCAGCCAATTAACCGACGCATCGTTTACCACGATTAGCCTCGGCGCATTTGGCAATGTCGGTCTCGTCAGTGGCATCGCCTTCTTGATTATTTTGGGTGTGGTTGGTAAATCCGCCCAATTGCCATTGTTTGTCTGGTTGCCAGACGCCATGGCCGGTCCGACACCGGTATCAGCACTCATCCACGCCGCCACCATGGTGACGGCAGGTGTGTACCTGATTGTCCGTACCCATGCCGTGTTTGATTTGGCACCCGATGCCGCAGGGTGGGTCGTAATAATCGGTGCCACCACCGCCTTGATTGGCGCAACGGCAGCGATTACCCAATTTGACATCAAACGGGTGCTGGCCTACTCGACTATCTCACAATTAGGCTTCATGATTGCGGCAGCCGGTATGGGCGCCTATACCGCAGCCATCTTCCATTTGCTGACGCACGGGTTGTTCAAAGCGTTGCTCTTTTTGGGTAGCGGTGCGATTATCCACGGCATGCACGATATCCAAGACATGCGTCGCATGGGTGGCTTACGCAAACACATGCCGGTGATTTTCTTGGTCTATATTGTAGGGGCACTCGCACTTTCGGGAATTTTCCCGTTGGCGGGCTTCTGGAGTAAAGACGAAATCATCGCCCATGCCTGGTATGGTGCCCAAAACATCAATGTCACAGTAATATTGCTCTTGAGCTCACTGCTCACAGCGTTTTATATGGGACGGCAAGTCGCCTTGACGTTTGCCGGCGAAGTACGTGACAAAGATGCCCACCCCCACGAGGATCTCGGTAGCATGAAGTGGCCCCTCTACATTCTTGCTGTTGCAAGTGTGTTGGGCGGGTTGATGAACTTGCCGGGAGTACATTGGTTGAGTGATTGGCTCAATCCGGTATTGCACCAAGAGGCTGAATTATTCACCTTGAGCATGGGGATTTTTGCGGCAGTGACCGTGCTATTGGCGACGGGGTCGGGGTATCTCGGCTACCGCATCTATAGCGGTCCGATTGGCGCACGTATCACACCAGGTGACGAAGATCCGGCGCATTACTACCTCGGCGACATTTGGAAGGGCTTCGAAATGGGCTGGGGTTTGGATTATGTCTATCAGCGTATTTTCGTCAAACCCTACCGTACCTTGTCGACCTTTTTGCACGACGTATTTGACCAACAAGCCATTGATGGCATATTGGTTGAGGGCAGTGCGGGAATGGTTGGCCGGTTTTCACAGGCAGTGGCACGCATCCAAAACGGCAACGTGCGCACGTATGCCTTGGTCTTTTTGATTGGCGTGGTCGTTCTCGTCGGATATGTAGTAATCGGCGCGTAGTCGGGATGTAGCAGGCCTGCTACACCTGGGTGTGGGGTGTTCGTGAACCAGCTAGGTATACCGTTATTATCACTATTGATTGCGACTCCGTTACTTGGGGCATTACTGGTGTTACTGACACCACGACAAGCCACCGGTATGCAACGGGGTATCGCAGGCCTAGTGAGCATCATCAATCTCGTCCTG
Organism: uncultured Roseiflexaceae bacterium; assembly: GCA_903889425.1. GTDB lineage: Bacteria > Chloroflexota > Chloroflexia > Chloroflexales > Roseiflexaceae > UBA965. The sequence goes on from CAISXI010000029.1 coordinate 21,597, forward strand.
GCAGTAATCGTGTGCATGAGTCTTGCACCGACCGCTGGGTACCAGATGGTCGAGCAACTGACGTGGTTGCCCACGATGGGCTTGCACTACGCCGTCGGAGTCGACGGCATCAGTGTATGGCTGGTCATCTTGGCGACATTGATGACGCCACTGGCGATTTTTGCCGCCCGCCAACAAACCGAAGGCAACCAACGCGCATTTTATGCGCTGTTGTTGCTCCTCGCCAGTAGCTTGATTGGGGCCTTTGTGGCCACCGACTTGTTACTGTTCTATGTCTTTTTCGAATTGACGTTGATTCCCACGGCGCTGTTGATTGCGTTGTACGGGGTCGGCGAGCGCCGGGCCGCAGCCACCAAGTTTTTTGTCTATCCCTTTGTGGGGTCGGTATTTTTGTTGGTAAGCATCGCCGGCTTGGTGTATGTCAACTGGCAACAAACGGGCGTAATGACCTTTGACAGTGTGGCACTGAGTGCTGCGATTGCCAATGGTACCCTCAAAATCGATGAAAACCTTGAGCGGTTGTTGTTTGCCGGGTTCTTGATTGCCTTTGCCATCAAAACTCCGATTTGGCCATTCCATACCTGGATGCCCCAAGCCCAAGCAGCCACCCCCGACAACGGTTCGGTGGACATTGCCGGGATTTTGGTAAAAATCGGCGCCTATGGCTTCATCCGCTTTGCGATCCCCTTCTTTCCCAATGCCTCGGCGTGGGCAGCCCCAGCGATTGCGATTTTGGCCGTGATTAGTATCATCTATTGTGGCATCATTGCCTTTGGGCAACGTGACATGAAGGTATTGCTGTCATATGCCACGATTAGCCACCTTGGGTTTGTGATGCTGGGAGTCTTTTCACAGACGGCCGAAGGGATGAGCGGCGCGATTTTGACCATGATCAACAGCGGTATCACCACCGGTGCGTTGTTTTTGATTGTGGGTATCCTCGCACGCCAACCAGGTGGACGCATTGCAGACAACTTCAGTGGGGCTTGGCTGAGCGCACCACGCTTAGGTTCGCTGGCACTGGTAGCAGTGTTTGCATCGATCGGCGTGCCCGGCTTAAACGGCTTCATTGGGGAATTCTTGGCGTTACAAGGTGCATGGATATCACCGCACATCGGTTTCACGTTTGTCGTATTTGCGGTACTCGGGATAATCGTGTCAGCAGCGTATTTGTTGCGCATGTATCGCACGGTCTTTATGGGTGAAGTATCGGTTACGTCGGCAGTCCCCGAAGCAAGCAAGAGTGAACTCTTGGTGCTGGGGCTGTTAGTCGTGGCGATGTTGGTAATTGGGCTTTATCCCCAGGTGATTCTCGGCACCATGCAACCAAGCATTGCCGCACTGGTACAAAGCCTAACCCAAGGTGCCACGCAACCGTAACGCACTGCGGCGCCGCGCCGTGATTGTATGGAGCAGAACGATATGGCACAAATTGCGTTGCCAAGTATTGATTACTCGGTTATTTTGCAACTGTTGATTATTTTTGGGTCGGCAACAGCCCTACTGATTGTCGATTTGTTCGTGGCTGCAGGGAGCAAACGTATTACTGCGTTGCTGGCCTTTGCAGTAACCATCGTTGCCTTGGTGGCTGGCCAATACAGCACCATGGGGAGTACCCTCGCAGGTGCAGTGAGCTATGGACCAATGTCACAATTGGTCAATATCATCATTTTGGCAGCCACCGCCATCAGTATTTTGCTGGCCAGCGACGCCTTGCCCAAACAAGGCATCGAACGTGGTGAAACCTACATCCTCATGTTGCTCGCCAGCGGTGGCATGTTGCTGTTGTCACAAGGCAGTAGCGTCGTGATGTTGTTCCTTGGCTTGGAATTGCTGTCAATTGCCTTGTACGTGTTGACTGCAATCGCCTTCCCACGCTTGTCTTCGGAAGAAGCCGGACTCAAATACCTGATTATCGGCGCCTTTGGCGCAGGATTTTTGGTATTTGGAATCGCACTGACCTTTGGGGCAACGGGCTATTTGACCTTAAGCGAAATCGCCACTCACATTCCCACCAGTGGCATCGAACGGGGCTACTTCTGGGTTGGCGTGACCTTGATGCTAATTGGCTTCGGCTACAAAGTATCGCTGGTCCCCTTCCACATGTGGACACCCGACGTTTATCAAGGCGCTCCGACCCCCATCACTGCCTTTATGTCGGTAGGAAGCAAGGTGGCAGGGTTTGTGGCAATCGTCAGTATCCTGCAGGTACTCGGCACTGAATTAGCGGTACTGCGCCCCATCTTGATTGGTGTCAGTATTGCCACCATGGCGGTTGGGAGCATCGTCGCAATTAGCCAAACCAGCATCAAGCGCATGTTGGCATACTCGAGCATTAGTCATGCCGGGTTCGTGATGTTGGGCGTACTCAGTGGTGACGCCAATGGGTTGCAAGCAGCTATCTTTTATTTGGCCGCCTACACCATCACCAATTTGGCCGCCTTTGCGGTGGTAATGCTGCTCGAAGCCAACGACGGCAGCGATTTGACCATTGCCGACCTGGCCGGATTGTGGCAACGGCACCCCTGGTTGAGTGTGGTCATGTCACTGTCATTGTTATCACTGGCCGGTGTACCACCAACAGCTGGTTTCTTTGCCAAATTCTTGATTATCACGGCAGTCTGGCAGAGTGGGTTGGCGTGGTTGGCGGTAGCCGCCGCCGTAGCCTCTGCCATCGGGGCGTTCTTCTATGTACGCTGTATGTTACAAATGTATAGTGGCGACAGTCAGACCAGCGAACCGACGCGTATCCCTCTCGCATCGATGATTGCCATGGTCGTCGTGACGATAGCAATCATTGTGGTTGGGTTGGCTCCTTGGACGATTACGTCAGCACTGGCGCTGGCTCGATAATCAGATAGACACACGAAAGCGGTGCGCCCATTACTGGGCGCACCGCTTTTTGGTAACCAAAACGACTTATTTGTCGCCAGACAACACATACACAAATGTGCCACTACCGGCAAACTTGGTCATATCAATTGCACCGATGACCAACGACTTGGTGCCATGTTCATAGGCCGCCAAAAAGAAGCCATCTTGTAAGCCAGGTGTGCGCGTATGGTAGATCCAGCCGCCGGTTCCCAAGGCTTTGTTGTAGTAATCAGCAACGGCGGTCAAATCGGCGCTACTTTGATATGTGGTTTCGACGATGGTTTCAGGTTTAACAGTGCCCGTTTCGAGGCCTTTACGGGCGGTACTTTGCCATTCACTCACCACACGTTTGACGGTGGCATCGCTGATTTCTTTGCCGTCGACTTTGCTAATAGAATCCGGGATAACGGCGGTACCGCCACATGCCACCAGAAATAACAACCCTAACGAGACCAATCCTATCCGCCAAAACTGCTTCATGATACTCCTCAATCGACCCAATAACACAATAACCTAGGTATTATATAACCCAATTGGTTGTCTGTGTGAAAAATGCGCTCTAGCACTACCGTTCAGCGGTAATCCGCATTACTACCACACCGTCGCGACTATTGACTTCGGCAAACAATGTCACGATAACCACTGCATTGCCTTTGCGATAGGAACGCAACATACGCCGTTCACGAGCGGGAATGGGGGTATCAATCGACCACCCTTGTGCGGTGGCTGATTGATCATATACTTGAGCCACCGCTTCAATCGGTTGCATAACCCGCACAAAACTAATGTCTTGGGTGATGCGGTAGCTTTTGGCACGAAGCATGGCGTACATGTTAAGCATATAAGCATCCATCACCCCAGGTAGGCTCGAGCTACTACGTACTTGATAGACCACCGCATCGGGGGGATCTGGGATATTGCTATTTTGGGTGGTTGTGGCACACCCGACCAACACAAAACATGTTAGGATACGCACGAGCAGACGTTGCATACATCACCCTAAGGATTTCAATGAACTCAGTAGATATTATCACGGATGGCGCGTGTTCGGGCAACCCAGGGCGAGGCGGTTGGGCAGCCATCGTTATCGACGGCACACGGCATACCGAATACAGTGGCGCCGACGCCCATACCACCAACAACCGCATGGAGCTCCAGGCGGCAATCACCGGGCTCCAACATGCCCCTACCCAACGCCCCTTACGCGTCATCACCGACAGCCAATACCTCATCAATGGCATCACCAAATGGGTCAAAGGCTGGCAAAAAAACGGCTGGAAAACTCGTGAAGGACAACCTGTCGAAAACCGTGACCTGTGGGAACTGCTCATCACGGTCAATGGTCCCCATGTCAGCTGGCAACACGTCAAAGGGCACGCCGGGCACCCACTCAACGAACGTGCCAATACATTGGCCCAACAACAAGCCGGCTCAGGGACGGGAACACCGCTGCCAGCGCAAACCACACCCTCCCCAGCACCAACACATACCAACCAGAGCGCATTCCCGTGCTATCTGAGCCTGATTGGTAGTAATCTGCAACGCCATGCCACCTGGGAATCGTGTCAACGGATGGTACATGGCGTATCGGGTGCCAAATTCAAAAAAGTCGCCAATCAACAACAACTCGAGGCCCAACTCCAATTATGGAAGGTGCGGGGTTAATTGTTGGGCTTGATGCGTTCGAGGCGAGCAAAACTCGCAATCAAGCGTTTTTCGCCGACGGCCTCATCACTAAACTTGACTACGACTTCGAGATCATCGTCAACCACCTTGGCAGCCAATACGACCCCTTCACCAAAGCGTTGATGACGGACGACATCACCGACATCGAGCACGATGGGAGGTGGTGGGGTGACGGCTTTGTTGGCTTGGAAGGCTGCGGCCGTCCCCCAGCCTTGATAGGTTGGATTGGGGGTGGCCATGGTGCGAGCACCAACCCGGCTTCCCATGGCGGTATTTGATAAGAGTTTACTCGGGATATCTTTGAGAAATCGCGAAGAAATCGTGTTTACATACTGTCCACGATTGAGGCGTCGATTTGCACGAGACATCGCCAAGCGTTTGCGGGCGCGGGTAATCCCCACATACAAAATCCGGCGCTCTTCTTCGACTTGGGCAGGGTCTTGGTGGGTGCGCACATGTGGCAACAAATCATCTTCTAGCCCCACAAGGAAGACATTGTCGTATTCCAAGCCTTTGGCTTGATGCATGGTGATACAGACCACGTGATTGTCTGATGTATTGAGGCGGTCGACATCGGACACCAAGGCGATTTCTTCGAGGAAGCGTGACAATTGCTCAGCAATAGGCAGCAACAAATATTCACCGGCAACTCGGCGGAGTTCGGTGACGTTTTCCATCCGGGATTCGCCATCAGTTTCGCCGTATTCTTCGTTGAGTGCGGCCGAGAAAAGTGTTTCAATCAAAATTGCATCAAACACTTCTAATAGTGATACGAGATTTGTTTGGCTGAGCAATCGTTGCAGGCGCGACGCAAATTGCACCAACCGTTGCCGTGGCGCTCCTTTGAGCATAGGAATGGCTTGTGGGTCATTCATACACTGCATCAACCCGGTATACCACGAACAGTGATTCGCGGCGACCCAGCTATTGACGTGGTCTTGGCTGGCAGCCCCCACCCCACTACTCGGGAAGTCAAGGGCCCGCATCAGCGATACATCGTCATGGGGGTCGGCCATCAAGCGCAACCAGGCCAACATGTCTTTGATTTCACGTCGCTCATAAAAGCGCATGCCACCCACCAACACATAGGGGATACGACGGCGGGCCAACGCTTCTTCGAAGGCGCGGCTTTGGGCGTTGGTGCGGTACATGATGGCACAATCGTTAAAGCGCCCGCTCCCCGACACCACGATATGTTCGATAGCATCACAGACCCGTTGGGCTTCGTCGTTTTGGTCGCTATATTCACGCCACGTCACCGCATCGCCACCACTGGTTTGGGCGGTTAGTTCTTTGCGAAATACTCGGCGTGGTGAGGCGTCGATCAAGGCCTGTGCCACATCCAAAATCATCTGGCTACTGCGGTAGTTTTCTGCCAAAATAATTACTTGGGCACCTGGAAAATCAGCATCGAAGCGCCGGATATTGCGTACGTCAGCACCACGCCATCCATAGATGGATTGGTCATCATCACCCACCACAAAAATATTCCCGGCACCTTTGGCAAGGGCCTTGACCATTTCGTATTGGGCACGGTTGGTATCTTGGTATTCGTCGACCAAAATATAGCGGTAGCGGGAATGATAAAAAGCCAGTGCATCGGTGCGAAACAAATCAATCGTGCGCAACAATAAATCATCGAAATCTACCGCACCGGCAATCTGCAATAATTCTTCATAGCGGGCATAGCACAAGGCATACATGCGGACTTCAGGGGAGCGGGCGGAGGCAGTGTAGGTCGCCACATCAATCAGTTCGTTTTTGGCGTTCGAAATCACTGCCAGCACATTGCGTGGCGTAAAGGGCTTCTCAGGGAGTTTGAGCTCTTTGGTGATGCGACGAATCAAGCGTTGTTGGTCGTCGTCGTCATAAATCAACCAACTATTGGGCAAGCCAATTTTGGTGCCATCACGGCGGAGCCAGCGGGCAGCCAAGCTATGGAACGTGCCGATGTCGATGCGGTCAGCGACTTCGGCGCCGAGCAAATCGCGCATACGCGTACGCATTTCACGGGCAGCTTTGTTAGTAAACGTTACCGCCAAAATCCGCTCTGGCACCACATCATGGGTACCCACCAGATTGGCGATGCGGTGGGTAAGCACGCGGGTTTTGCCGCTGCCTGGACCTGCTAACGCGAGCACCGGACCGTCGATTGATTCGACAGCCCGGCGTTGTGATTCATTCAGCCCCGCAAAAATGTGATTTGTCATTGCTTACGAGCTACGGAAGATAAAGCCGATACGCCCCAACACAACTTGGGCGCTATCGGGCAACGGGGTCGGTACACCTGGATCAATTCGTACTCCATTGACGCGTGTATGATTGGTCGATTGCAAGTCGGTAATCATCCATTGACCGTCGATAATCGTTAAACGCACATGGCGGCGACTGATGCCGCCGCTTTCGGCACCATACGGAGTCATATCAATTTCGGGATGCACCCCACTAATGGGGTCATCACGTCCAATGATGATTTCGCGGCGACCCGTAGGCAAGGGGACAATTGTCCCTGATTCGAGTTGTAACCGGGCTGCGGGTGCCACTGGATTGATGACAGGGTTGACTACCGGCTCTAATTGATTCGCTGGGGCAGGCATCATGGTATTTACCACCGCATTGACCAAGTCAGTTGACACAACCGGCACAATCGGAGCAGCGGGCGGAGGCACCGCCACCGGCAAATTGGCCACTACGGGCGAAATGACCGGCGCCGGTGGCGCCACTACCGGTGGGACAGCAGCCACTGCGGCACTCCCTGAGCGTGGCACCATCACATCCACACCAAATTCCTTGAGTTCGGCACGAATCCGTTCTTCGGTTTGACGGGCATCGATAATTCCCTGCAACACCGCACGTGGGGTAGCCGAGCCAAATGTGCGTTGCAGCTGCTCGAATTGATCGATGATTTCGATTTGGCGAGCGAGATCCTTTTGCAGGCGTTCAATCACTGCCGGGTCGATTTCGGGAGGAATCGGCAGGCTTTCCATTTCTTGTTCGGCAGCTTTGAGTTTTTCTTCGGCTTCCGAAAGCCCCATCAATACCGCTTGCGGTGTCACCTCACGGAAGGCACGACGCATATGATCGAGTTGCTTCATGATTTCACGCTGACGCGTGATTTCTTCTTCGAGTTCTTGGCGGCGCTTCTTCAATGCCTGCACATCGCCATCAAATGGTGCAAGGTTCGCCGCAGATTCATCACTGACCATGTATTCGGCAGCGGTAGGGCCAGGTACTTCCGGGACTACATCGACCACGTCCAACGGTTGCACTTGATTTGCTTGGGTGATTGGTTCGCCAGCAAACGAGGTATGTTCATTTGATGATTGCGTATCCACATGCACCACATCAGATTGAGCTGGCACCTCAACGGCATCAGGTTCTGTGGGGGTATTTTCAATACGGTATTCAATCGCACCAGAAGTGCCACTTGACTGGGCGTTTTTGTGGAGGTCATTCATATCAACAGCCGTATCCGCAAACCCTTCACGGGGCAAATCCACCACATGCAGCTCCGCGCTGGTTTGGTTGTTGCTTACAAACACTGGCTCAATTGCGTAACCACAATTATCACAATTCAGCTCACCTGGTAACACGATTGCACCGCATTTGGTACAAGTCAAGGCAGGGACAATGACTTGAGCAACCGGAGGTGCATCTGTTGCAGGAGCATCGAGACGCGCGCCACAGTGCTCACAGAAGCGCACATCTAATTTATTCATTTCCCCACACATTGGACATTTCATGTTTCACCTCATTCACTGCGAGAATGTCATCTCGGCATATTTACGATTCACAACGAACCAAAATCACACTAATATTATCATCGCCACCTGCACTATTTGCGGTGGCCTGTAATGCCTTTGTCATGCCAGCAACGGTACCGCCACGGCGCAAGATTGCTGCGATATCGAGATCGCGCACCATTTCCCACAAACCATCACTACAGAGCAACAATATGTCATTGGGGCGTAATCGTTCGATATAGATGTCGATTTCAGCGGCGTTTGCG
>CAISXI010000030.1 GCA_903889425.1 uncultured Roseiflexaceae bacterium
CGCGAGTACCAACCCCACGGTACAAATTGTTGCTGCAGGTGATGCTGATAGCCAACTCCGTGATAAAGCGGAGCAGGCTGGTATCTCCAAAACATATACAGACCCCTACAAAATGCTTGAAAAAAACGAACTCGATGCCGTCGCCATTTTCGGCGACAATCGGTCAAGTGTTGATTATGGTATTGCTGCTGCCCACAAAGGGTTGCATATGTTACTCGAAAAACCGATGGCAGCAGATTATGCCGGTGCCGTGGCATTGTATGCCGCTGCCAAAAAAGCCGGCGTCACCTTGATGGTCAATTGGCCATTTGCTTGGTGGCCCAATCTACAACATGCCTTATCCATGATTCGGCGTGGCAAAATCGGCAATATTTACCAAGTCAATTATCGTGCTGCCCATTGTGGCCCCCGCGAACTCGGGTGCTCGCCACAATTCGTCGATTGGTTATACGATCCATACCGCAATGGTGCTGGCGTCATTATGGATTATTGTTGTTATGGGGCTGCCTTGACCTGCATGTTCCTCGGCTTGCCCAATCGTGTGGGTACGATTGCCGGTCGTTTGCGCAAAAGTGATCTCCCTGCCGAAGACAATGCCGTCATGATTATGCAACACGCCACGGCGATTTCTACCGCCACTGCGTCTTGGACGCAGTCGGGGCATATGACGAGCTACGAGCCGATTTTTTATGGCGACAAAGGCACCTTGATGGCCTCAAACGGCAAATTGTATCTCGCAGATGCCGAAGAAGACAAAGGTGTGGGGGTGCGGTTCCCGGCCTTGGGGGAAGGGATGCGTGACCCGCTAGATCATTTTGTTGCGGTGATTCGCAACGAAGTGCCATTGATGGAATTGTGCTCTGGGGAAGTTGCGTTGATGGCCCAACAGGTCTTGTCAGCAGGGATTCTTTCGGCCAATACCAATCAAGTCGTATCATTACCACTGCCGCCGGCCGCCTTGGTGCGTAATGGGGGACAATCATGATTCGGATTGGGATTGTGGGATGTGGACGCATCCTCAATGCCCATCTGCAAGGCTATTTGCGCCTACGTGAATTGGGTGTCGACGATTTTCGTATCACGGCGTTGTGTGCCCGTAATCCCAATGATGCGCTGATGTTTCGCAAGCGTGGCGAAGGCCCCACCCCCCGTCCGCCAGTGGTTGACCCGGCCAGTGGCGACGCGCTCGCCGCCCCACATACCTATGTGAGTGATATTCACGCTGGCGATGTTGCAGTTTTTACAGACTATAACGAAATGATTAATAGTGGCATGGTCGATGCCATCAACGACTTTACCACGTTGGCGGTGCATCACGACGTTGCCCGGGCTGCGTTGCAGGCTGGCAAGCATTTGTTGGCCCAAAAACCCCTTGCCATTAGTGTCCGTGCCGGGCGCATGATGGTTGATTTGGCAGCACAACGCCAATTAACCCTCGGGGTATTCGAAAACGTCCGCCAAATGGAATTGGTGCGCGCCCAGCATTGGGCCGTTGCCCATGGCTTGATTGGCACACCCCAATTTGCGGTGCTGGGCTCGCTCGGGGGCTTGTGGTCACCACAGCGAATTGTGGCCGAGACACCGTGGCGCCACCAAAAACTGCGCGGTGGTGGTGGTGGCAGCATCGACATCGGCGTCCATCAAATGGACTGGATGCGCTATGTGATGGGCGAGGTGCGTGAGGTCAGTGCCATGGCCGCTACATTTGTACCCGAGCGAACTCATACCAACCCCGATGGGAGCATCATGCGGGTGACTGCAGATGTCGACGATACCTACATGGCGACGGTGCGTTTTGAGAGCAACGCCATGGGGCAATTGTGGTGGTCGTGGGCGGGACAATCTGATGCCGTCACAATCGATGGCGGCCCCGCATTTGTGGGGACGACGGCGGCGATTCGGGGCGACCAATTGGTGTATGCTGATGGGCGGCGGGAGTCATTGATTGCGCGCTTTCAGCGTGACATGACACCCGCAGAGCGCCAACAGTTTTTTCCACTAGGCTTAACCGACCCGGCGGCGATTTCGCAATATGATTGGTTACAAGCGATTGCGCAAGGAACTGATCCCGAAACTAGCGGGATGGAGGGGCTGCGTGATTTGGCGGCAGCCTATGCCATCCTCGAATCAAATGCCCTCGGCCAGCGCGTAGCGGTCGCTGACGTGCTTGATGGTACGGTGGCCGGCTACCAACATGATATCGATGCCCACTATGGTTTATTGGGGTAATACCTGCTAATCCCCGCAAAATACGGTATACTATGCGCATACCGTTGTGCTTTTATATGGTTTGATATTGCCTGTATATATGCGGGAGGGAACACGCATGACTGCCAACAAAAAAATGGAAGGCACGGGTGTAACGCCCGAAATGCAATTACAAGTCGAGGGTGATCAAGGGATTGCCGTGATTCGGGGTGGCGGTGGCGATCGTGGTTGGAACGGCATCCAGTATAAATTGGGGATGTCTTCCAAAAACACCAACGCTCAACACTTGTCAATGAATGTGGCGCGTGTGCCCCCTGGGGCGGTGGCCTTTGCGCATATCCATGTTGATTTCGAAGTAATGTTGTATATTTTGCAGGGACATGTGCGGCATGCCTATGGTCCGGGCTTGAAGTATGTGATTGACAACCAAGCCGGTGATTTTATTTTCATCGAGCCGGGTATTCCCCACGAAGTTTATAACATCAGTGATACCGAAGAAGTCGTGGCAGTCGTGGCTCGTTCACGAGCTGATGAATGGGACAACATTATTCCCTACGACCCCAAAACCGACCCCAACGCCTAGATTTCTGAATTCTCCGCTTTTTATGGTGCGCACGAGCAATTTGTTCGTGCGCATAAATATCCTAATGAACAGCAATAACAGATCGCTCATTTTGGGCGTTGATGGTGGTGCCAGCAAAACAGTGGTACTCCTTGGTGATGCCCAAAGTGGCGTGATTATTGGTCGCGGCCGCAGTGGCGGGAGTAACTTCCATGCCCACGACAAAACGGCAGCCTTTGCCGAACTCGAAAGTGCGATTGCCAAAGCATTTACTGACGCTGGGTTACCACGTCAGCCGGTGCAGGCAATTTGTGCGGGTTTGGCGGGGGTAAGTCGCCCCGAAGACGAAGTAATGGTGGCGTCATGGGTGCGCCAGCGCGGGATTAGCCAACGCCTGCTGATTGCCAACGATGGCTGGTTGGTGATTGCCGCGGGCACCCCTGACGGTGTCGGTATCGGTGTGATTTGTGGCACTGGGTCGATTGCGGTGGGCCGTGATGCGACGGGGGCGATGTGTCGCGCTGGTGGTTGGGGCTATTTGTTTGGTGATGAAGGCAGTGGTCATGATTTGGCGATTATGGCCTTGCGGGCTGCTGCGTCTGCTGCTGATGGCCGTGGTCCTGCCACTGAATTATTGCCGGCGTTGTTGCGCCATTGGCAACTCCAACTCCCCGAGGATTTTATTACCTTTTTGTATGGGCTTGCGGATCCGCGCCCGATGCTCGGTGATGTGGGACCGTTGGTGATTCAGATTGCCGAAGCAGGCGATGCCGTGGCGTTGGATATAGTGCAACGTGCCGGCAATGAACTTGCCCGGGCAGTGGCTGCGGTGCAACGCACGCTGCAACTCGCAAATCCAGTGCCACTTGCACTCGCAGGCAGCATGATTGTCCATGGGATTCCCTTACAGCGGGCCTTGGACAGTGCGTTAGTCCAGTATGGGATCGTGGCGCAGGCTACGGCGGTTATTGACCCTGCTGAAGGTGCCTTGCGTTTGGCGTTACGCATGACTCAAGAAACCACCGTGTTTAATGGTGAATGGCAATAATTGTTTAGACTGTCTTTGTGTTGTTATGTTAAAAAACTGATGTGAATACCTGAAAATGTGGATTGTTGCGTGCAACCGAGCATGCGTGATGTGTAATCATCTCGCATGCTCGGTTTTTCTGTATGCGGGTTGGATTCTTTATTTGATATGGCTACGAATTTGTTTCAGTGTTGAAATGTAAATATACGTATTTACATTTTTGGTGTAATTTTGCGGTAAAATGGTTTTAGATAA
>CAISXI010000031.1 GCA_903889425.1 uncultured Roseiflexaceae bacterium
CGGGGGTGGGGATGCTATCAATTACACGTTCCAGTGTAACCCGTGGCCAAACCCAAACAACGGATCAACTGAATCGTACGGCAGGTCTTCTTTTTGGGCGCGTACTGCTGCCATCGACGAGGGCAACTCAAACGGCAAGGTGCCGGTTGGGGCGAATTTACCAAAGACGATATCACACAATGCCGCGTCATTTGACCCAAAGTTGCCAATCAACCCGGCTGCAGCTGCGTTGATTTGGGGGATAACGGCGGGGCGATCGAGGTAGATGTCGACAATCGTCGGGACTTTTTGACATAATGTGATGATGGGTGCCAATGCGTCTGGGGTGAAGTCCAAATCGCCGCTATGGAACATTTTTTCCAAAAACACGCCACCCTCACGATGATAATATGGGGTTTTGATGCGAATCAACGCCATATCGGCTTGCTCGGGGGCGTCGACGATGTCGGCGTATTGGGACACCACGTCGCGGTCCATTCCCTCTACATACACCTTGACGCGTTGTTGCACGGGCAACAGGTTGGCACGATTGTGGAGCGGTACGATGGCGCGGCGCTGAGCGACCTCGCCGGCGGCGCGGAACCCTGGGTTGCCGGCAATCTGCAGTGTGTCGTTGATGTCGAGGTAGGGGTTGTCAAACAAGCCTTGGCGAAACTTGTCGCGCAAAATCCGTCGGCATGATTGATCGATGCGCTCCATGCTGACTTGGCCACTTTCGACCAATTCGATGACCAATTCCGTGCAAATTTCACCCCCAAATTGATCGACGCCCGCTTCGAGCACGCGTTTGACCCGCTCGATGGGGGTGAGGTGTTCGACGCCCCAGGCCCGCGCCGCCCAGACCGGGCCCGGCAACCCAGTGGTATCGGTAATCAAGCCCCAGTCGGTACAGACCACGCCATCGAAGCCGTATTTATTGCGTAACAACCCGGTAATAATGCTTTTGTTGTAGCTGAAGCCCACTTCTTCGTATTGGGTCCCGATGGGCATCCCGTAGTAGGGCATTATCTGGGCCGTACCTGCCGCAAAGGCCGCTTCAAAGGGAATCAGGTGGTAGTCAAAATTGTTGCCTGGATAGACCTGCTCGCGCCCAAATTCGAAGTGGGGGTCGTGCCCTTCGAGTTGTGGTCCACCGCCTGGGAAGTGCTTGGTCATGCACAATACGCTGTCTGTGCCAACCGTATGGCCTTGGAATCCACGGACATAGGCGGCGGTCATGCGGGCTGAGCGTTGGGCGTCTTCGCCGAATGTGCCCACAATCCGTGACCAGCGTGGCTCGGTGGCCAAATCACCCATGGGGTGTAGGGCAATATGGATGCCCATCGAGCGGTATTCTTGGCGGGCGATGGCCCCAAATTGCTCCGTCAGTGCTTCGTCATCGATCGCGGCGAGTCCGATTGGTTCGGGCCAGGCCGAAAAATAGGGATTGCCTTGATTGTTGAGGTCGTTTTGCCCCACACCATGGCGCGGGTCGGTGCTGAATTGATAGGGGATGCCCAGCCGGGTATCTTCGGCGTGTTGTTGCATCGTATTGTGCCAGCGCACCATGGCATGGGGCTCAAGCACGCGCATCAAGCCGTTTTGGGTGATGTGTTTGTCAAACATCTCGGCTTTGGTCGAGTATGGTCCCCACAGCCCCATTCCCTCGGTGATGCTACCGTCATCATTCATCGTCACAAAGTTTTGGAACATCAGGCCTGCTTTTTCGGCCAAATTCATCTGCCCAAGTAGATCTGTGACACGCGCTTCGATGGGTTGACGTGCGTCTTCGTACACATCGAGTTTGCCGTTTTTGTTGAGGTCGCGAAATAGCTGACCATCAATCGTTATACGAGGTGCCGGCATAGTTTTTATCCTGTTCTATTCCCAAACAATCATATTTTGGGGATCGATTACCAGGTAATCCATAATTGGCGTGGGCCACGAAACGACGTATTGGGCAAATAATCATACGTCTGGTTGCTGGCGAGTTGGGCAGTCGGCAGTGCTGCAATGAGTTCGTGCAGTACCACGCGTGCTTCGAGGCGGGCCAGGGGTGCGCCGATGCAGTAATGACTGCCAAAGCCAAACGACAGATGCTCGCGATTGTTGGGGCGCTGTGGGTCGTAGGTGGCGGCATCGGCGAAATGCGTTTGGTCGTGATTGGCGGCACCAATCAGTAACAACACATTGGCGTCGGCGGGGATGGTCTGGTCGGCAATGGTTACTTCCCGCGTGGTGAGGCGGCGCATGGCAATCACCGACGTATCAAAGCGCAAGATTTCTTCGATGATGGCGCTGAGTTGGTCGGGGTGCTGGTGAGCCTGTTGCCAGCGCTGGGGATCTTCGAGGAGACGCCGGATGGCGTTGCTGAGCAGTCCGGTGGTGGTTTCATGGCCAGCGAGGAGCAACCCAAACACCACGCTGACGATTTCGTTCATGCTGAGAATACTGTCGTCCCCATTACGCAGCCGAATCAAGTCGCTGGTAAAGTCGTCACGTGGGGCGCTGGCGCGTTTTGCCACAAAGGACTGGGCCCGTTGCCAGAAATCAACCATATCGCGGGCCAAATCGGCTTGTTGGGCGTCGCTCGGTTTGCCCCAGGTAAACAACACCCGGCTTTCGGAGCCTGCTTTGATGGCGGGCACATCGTCGTCGTCGAGCCCGAGCAACATGAAAATGACTTGGGCGGGTAAGGTATAGGTCAAGGCCGCCACGATATCGATGTGTCGCTGGGGATTGGCAGTGATGGCGGCGAGGTGGGTGCGAGTGCACTCACGGATGCGCTCTTCGAGGGCGGCCACTCGCTGTGGCGTAAATGCGGCATAGACGTGGCGCCGGATGCGAGTGTGATTGGGGGCGTCGGCGTTGAGCAACACCCGTTGCATGGCGTAGCCCCCATCTCGAAAAACCGTCGCAGTCGTGGGCGTGACGGGCGTGAATGGGTCGGTGGCATTGCGCGACGAAAAGGTCTCGGCGTCTTTGAGCGCCCCCTTGATATCGTCATAACGCGTCAGTACCCAGTATTTGAGCGTTTCACTATAAAAAATTGGTTGTTGCTGTTGGGCCCATTGATAAAACGCATAGGGATCTGCCAAATAATCATTTCCAAATGGATCAAAATGCACAATTGGGCATCCATGACCAAATGTCATATAGATGTCTCCGTCTATGGTTTGGGGTGGTATTGGTATAGTTTACAACAAAAATCGTAGGTCGTCGTAGGGGCGAATCATGCCGGCGAATTTATTCGCCCGATGTCGTAGGGGCGAATAATACCGGCGAATTCATTCGCCGCTATTCGCCCCATGCCCCCCACAAAATTTCATGGGATAATACACCCATCGTGTCGCTCGCCGGTGTGGGCAGAATAGTTGGAGTAGGGTGACGATGCAGATTTCGTCAGAGCGGTTTGATATTCCCCTCAAAAATGATGGCACCCGCCGAATTGTCGCCACCGATATCGCCCAACAGCAACGACTAAACGGGTGTAAACGATTTTTGCGCTGGCGGTTATTTGAAAACAATACCGGGACTGCGGTAATCAGCCAATTGTTTCGCAAATATGGCGTTGCCCCCCAAAGCCCCACCCCACTTCCGGCCGTGATTGGGCAACAGTTTGAATACCACGTCAATCAGGCATTAGTGGCTTTTGGCTGGCCTATTGAATCATTTGGTGGAACTGACACGATTCATAATCATGAGTTGGCGCAATTAATTCAGTCAATCCCCCGTGGTCAGGGGGTATTTGTGTTGCAGCCTAATCTCGAAGTACAGATTGCTGATTGGATGGTGGCTGGTCGCCCCGATATCGTGCGGATCTATCGTGATGAATCTGACACGGTGCAATTGTTGATTACCGATATCAAATCAGCATTTGCAACCAAAAACGAACATCAGCTTCAAGTGGGGATTTATCATGCGATGTTTGATGTCATCTTGGGGACGCATCATCCGTACCGGATTGCCACGAGTATCATGCATCAAGTTCCCCATGATATCCGCACTGATTCTCTGGTGCAGGAACAAATCAATGCGACTATTATTGCTGCCCAAACGTGGTATGGGCTTGATACGGTGTGCCTTGATATCGTGATAAATCCCACCGAATTACGCGATAGTGTGCGCCAGATGCTCGCATCTGACCCTCAATCGGTGTTGCAACAAAGTATCAGCCAGCGTTTTGCTGAATTACCCTATGCAATCTGTCGTAATTGCGAGGGCTGTGGCTACATGGAGCTCTGTTTGACCGACACCGACCAACGCCAAGACATTGCATTAATCCCCTTGCTCGACCGCGAAAGTCGTACGATATTGGTGCAGCATGGTATCCACACCGTGGCGCAATTAGCAGAATTGAAAAAGGTTAGTAGCAGTAGTGAGCTCGTGACGCCTACCCCCATCCCCACCCCACTGATTGCACTCGGAAATAATCGTGACGTCGGTCCCTTGCTTGATCATTGGATTGCCCGCGCCCAGCAGCTCCGCAATGCCAGCGATCGTACCACCGCAGTTGCCTATTTACCCGCCAATATAGGGGTAACGTTACCGCGTATCAGTGGGAATGCGGCGGTCTGTTATCTCGACATCCAACACGACCATCTGGCCGGTTTTGTGTGGCAATGTGGCGCATTGATTGATTACTATACCAATGGAATTGCGACGACCCAATATCCGCTGAGTATGCAGACTCCACACGTGCCAGATTTGGCGAGTGAAGGCCAATTACTCGGGCGCTGGTTGCGCCAGATTACCGCAATCTGGGGTGCGCATATCCACAACGTTGATATGACGCATACCGTGCCATTACATTTTGTGGTCTACGAACAACATGGATGGGATGGCTTATTGGATGCCCTTGGCCGGCACTATGTCGCCGATCCGGTGATTCAGGCGTGGCATGATTTTTTGACGACGCCCCGCCCCCACGATGCGCCAGTGGTGACGGTCGTCAGTAACGAAGTCGGCGCGTCGAATCGTTTGGCGACGACGGTACCGAGTTTGATGGCGTTGGCAAGTCTTAATGGGTTTCGCTGGTCTGATGATCAATACAATTATCGTGCCCTGTTCCATGCCTTTCATTTTGATGCGAGTGGTCGCCAAGCCCAAGGTGAGGGCTATTATATCCAACGGGCCCGCTATAGTAGCAATATTCCCCTCGAATATGCCTATGCGGCCTGGCAATGTTTGCCGGCTCCGCTTGATGGTCACGAAGATGCCTTTGCGCGCTTTCGGCATATGACTAGCGAAGTAATCGTTGCCTACTGCCAATATCGCTTGTATGGTCTGATGCATCTCACCAAACGCACGGGGCGCTGGTGGAATAATCAGTGTGAGGCGGTTGATCTTGGTACTATTGCACATACCCATGCGGCGCCGACCCTGTTAAATGGTGCATTGACCGAATATATGACCTGTGAGCGCCACGCCCAATTGTCCCAATGGTTTGCTGATCATGCGGCCTGGCCAATTGCACGGGTACGGGCCGCAACGGCCTTGATTGTCGAATATCGTGATGAATGGCAATCTCAAGCAACCTTACTAAAGCTTGATCATGCCCGTCGCATTGCGCAATCAGCACTCGCGCCGATGAACGGCGTGCAATTGGTGGTGCGCATTTGTAGTGGTGGTGAACTCCCCGATTTACCGCAGATTATCGATGGCTCCCCGTTTATGAGTGAAGCCAATGAAGCACTTTTGGTGCCACTCGTAACGGAGACAAACAAACCATTGACTCCGGCGCAACTCATCCACGCAAGTATGCGCGTCAAAATCAGTCAATCGCAATCACCGGCTGGTGAATATCGGTTTATCCTTGATCCTACCCATAGTCGCCACGACGCGCCCTATGTCTATGGTGGTCGTTCGCTGGTGCCGAGTGACGGTGCGCGGTATGTGCTTGATATAAGTCCAGATAATGCCCCTGCAAGTGTGACCAATAAAGCGTTGCAACGGGTAATGAATGCCCCAGATGATAATGTCTTGTATCGCATCATGAGTGGGGATGTGCAGCACCCACGTGGTGTCGACCCCCTCGGGATGCAGGCCTATGTAGCGGCGTGCGATGTGGTTGACCTGGTATTTACTGGCGCTGCCCGTGACTATGTGGCCACTTACGCCGATGCACCACTTTTGCTGGTCCAAGGCCCTCCTGGTACGGGCAAAACCTTTACTACCGCACATGCGGTGATGGCGCGTATGTATGCTGCTATGTGTGCCAATCAACCCCTGCGTGTTGCCGTCAGTTGTCATACCCATGCCGCCATTAGAGAATTAATCACCAAATTGGCGCAGCTCAAGAGTACACTCACGAGTCAACAGCATGCCATGGCGAATGAATTAGCACGGGTCGGGCTGTTTCGCTATCGCAAAAACGAGAGTGAAGTGCGCCAAGCTGGGGTCACGTATGTCGCTGACAAAGAGCAAATGCTGACCTACATCAATGAACAACCGTGGTGTGTGGTGGGTGCAACCCCTACCAGTATCGCGGCCTTGGCCGATGGCGGTGACTGGTGCGATCTATTGATTTTGGACGAAGCATCGCAGCTGAGTGTGCCGCAAGCCATCGTTGCCGCTCAGGTGCTCGCCGCTGATGGCATGCTGATTGTGGTGGGTGACCCCCGCCAGATGCCGGTGATTGTCACGCATGATTGGGCCAATGAACCGAGACGTAGTTTTGTACGGTACCCAGTGCATCGCTCGTTATTTGATTATTTAGCCGATGGCCAAACGTTGTTTGGTTATCAGGTGCCCATTACGCGCCTCGATACCAGTTATCGTGTGCCCCCGATTCTAGCGGATTTCTTGCGTCAAGAAATCTACCGGCATGACGGTATCGCCTACCGCTCGCAACAACCGCAGGTTATGGCGAAGATCGTCAGTCGGGGTGGGTTGGTACAGGCTGCGCTCCATGCCGAATACCCGTTGATTTTGATTGCGCATAGTGAGTCCCAAAGTCGCTCGAGTAATGCGTTTGAAGCAGCCATCGTCTGCGATATTTTGTTGCCATTGATTGCCCATAACTACAATGCAACCCGTGGCTATGGGGTAGTTGTCCCTCATCGTTTGCAACGGAGCACCATCAAAAACCTGCTCCGCCCGCATATGCCCCCGGCGCCTGGTCAATTATTTGCAGATATTGAGGTGCCGGGCATCGATACTGTCGAACGCTACCAAGGCAGCGAACGTGACGTCATGATTGTCAGTGCCACCGAAAGTGATGCCGACTATATTCGTCAAAACGAACAATTTTTGTTTGATGTACGGCGCTTGAATGTGGCGTTGAGCCGTGCGAAACACAAAGTAATCGTGGTCGCATCGACGCAGGTGTTGGACTACATTGCCAGTGATGCCAGTATCCAAGCACAATCTCAATCCTGGAAGAATTACCGCCAGCAGTGGTGTACCGAAATCCTCTGGGAAGGCACCTATCAAGGTCATTGGGTCAGTGTACGTGGTTGCAAAAAATAGCCACAAAAAAGCCTTGGTTGGCAATATATCACATTGCCAACCAAGGAATTAGGCAGGTTTTATTCGTGGCGTAAGGCTTGAATTGGGTTGAGGTTGGCGGCATTTCGGGCCGGCCAAATCCCAAAAAAGAGCCCTGTTGCTAACGACACACTCAACGAAATAACCACAGAATTTAGCGTCACCGGGGCATTAAATGTCCCAGTAACGGTTAATACTATCGGCAAAATACTGCCGAGTACGACGCCAATAAATCCACCAAGTAAACTCAATACCACCGCTTCAATCATGAATTGCAATAAAATGTCACGTGATTGGGCACCGACGGCACGGCGCAAGCCGATTTCTTTGGTGCGTTCAGTCACACTGACCAACATGATATTCATGATACCAATCCCACCAACCAACAACGAAATCCCTGCAATAGCTGCGAGAAATGTGGTCAGTAATGTGGTGATGGTGGAAAGTGACGACAAAAATGACGCTTGATTGATGATATTGAAGTCATCTTCGCTGCCATCACCGTTGAGTTTGCGTAAATCACGCAAGGTCATTTGGATGCGTTCTTGTGTGAATTCAATATCTTCGGCCTTGATGACCGATAAACTAATGGTGGTGACGCGTAAATTGCCATCAGATGTGCGTGCTGCAAACAACCGAGTATGAGCAAGGGTGATGGGCACGAGCGCTTGATCATCGACTGACCCAAATCCGCCACCACCTTTGGAGGCCATGACTCCGATGACCCGACAGGCGAGCGAGTTGATGCGTACTGTCTCACCGACTGCTTCACCACTACCAAACAAATATGTTTTGAGTGACGAACCAAGTACCACTACCTGCGATGCGCCTTGGACGTTGGCATCGGTAAAGAACGACCCCGTTGCCATGGTGACACTTTGGACTTTGGCATAATCGGCGGTGGTACCGAGTATCCCAGCTGATTTATCAGCGGCAGGCGCTGCAACAGTTGCATTGGCACTAAATTGCGGCACCGGCCCTACGATAGGCAACTTAATCCGCTCAATGGCTTTGTAGTCTGACATGGTCAGTGGGGCGATATTGCCCGATTGACCAGGTCCGCGATTGGGTCGACTATTAAAAATAGTCAGTACGTTGGTGCCCAATGCGGAAAACTGCCCCGTGATTGCTTCACTTGCCCCATTACCGAGGGTCATGAGTGATACCACTGACGCTACCCCGATGATAATCCCTAGCATCGTCAAAAACGTCCGTAGCCGATTGGCAAGTAAGCTGTCAAGCGATACTTTGATAAGTTCGCGATAATCGAGGCCATTGCGGCCCGTATCACTGACGGGTTCGAGCACCCGGCGTACTGGTTGGTTAGACATGAGACACCTCATTTTTGCGATCTGTCGTTACGACACCATCACGAATCGTCACGATGCGATCTGCATACGCCGCAATATCTGATTCGTGGGTCACAATGATGATAGTCAAATTTTGCTCGCGATTGAGTTGTTGGAGCATGTGCATGATTTCTTCACTCGTCGTGCTATCAAGTGCCCCTGTCGGCTCGTCAGCAAGGATTACCGATGGGCTTCCCGCCAATGCCCGTGCAATCGCCACCCGTTGTTGTTGTCCTCCAGATAATTCGTTGGGGCGGTGATCCAAGCGATTACCCATACCTACAAGTTCCAAGGCAACTTGGGCGCGACGGGCCCGTTCTTTGGTTTCAATACCGCGATAGAGCATCGGCATTTCGACATTGGCAAGTGCTGATTGGCGTGGCAAGAGCATGTATTGTTGGAACACAAACCCCAGTTTGCGGGCGCGTACTGCCGACAAATCGTTGTCGTTGAGTGAGGCTACTTCGATGCCATCGAGGGCATAGCGCCCCGACGTGGGGGTGTCTAAGCAGCCAATCATGTTCATCAGCGTGCTTTTGCCGCTCCCGCTTGGTCCCATAATGGCGATAAATTCACCACTATTGATGGTCAGATCGACGCCACGCAAGGCGTGGACTTCAATCTCGCCCATCGTATAGACTTTGGTCATCTGTTCAATCGTAATCATTATCGTTTTTTCCTACTCTTTAGGGAGGGCCAAAGCCACCACTTTTGACTGTGTTGGTGGGTGTGGCGATAATCGTTTGGCCTTCGGTTAACCCCGTCAATACTTCGGTCTGAAGCCCATCACTCAACCCGATGGTGATGTCGACTTCCGTCGTTGTGTTGTTGGCGCCAGGTATTTGCACGATTCGGCCGGTGCCTTTGGGCAAGATTGCCGAGTTGGGAATCAACAACACGTTCTTTTTGTCGGCGGTGATGAGTTCGACGATTGCCGTCATCCCAACAAGTACCCGTTTATCAGAATCACTAAAGTCAATTCGTGCTTTGTAGGTGACTACTCCGTTTGCAGAATCTGCAACTGGTGAAATACTGGCCACGGTACCGGTTTTTTTCCAATCAGGCAGGGCATCAATGGTGATTTGGGCTGCTTGGCCAACGTTAATCGACACGATGTCGGTTTCGCCGAATTTGACGTCGATGTGCATCGGGTCGCGGTCAATCATCGTTACCGATGCCCCACTTGAGGTTTGCCCGATAACCAAGCCAATGGTGCTAACCACCCCATCAAATGGTGCAATCAGTGTCGCGTTCTCCAACTTTAATTTTGCTTGGTTGAAGCTCGACTCGGCTTGGATTACTGCTGATTGTTGCATCAAGATATCGGTCTGGGTGCCTGGGGTGACGATTTTGTCGAGGTTTGCTTTGGCTTGCTCGAGGGAAGATTCGTTTTGTTGCACCGTGGCTACCGCCGCTGCGATGTCTGCTGCGGTGGGCTTCAACAAGGTGGCAAGTTGGAGTTTGGCGTCAGTCAGCGCAGACTCTGCTTGGGTGATATTGGCTGCTTCGGCAGCTTTGGCATTGTTGAGGGTGATTTGGGCTTGTTGTACCCCTTGCTCTGCCGAACGGACTGCGGCGTCGGCTTGGGTATAGGCATCTTGATAGCTCATCGCCGCTGAGCCCGAGATCCCACCTCGACCGGTCACCGGATCAGAATTGTATTTTTGTACCCAATCCCAGTCCCAACGTGCTTTGCCATACTTGGATTGTGCTTGGATGAGACTCTCGCTGGCTTTTGACAAATCAAGTTCTGCTTTGGTTTTGGTTGCAGAAGAACTGTCACGCGTGGTTTGTAATGTAGTTTCGGCTTGTTGGACTTTGAGTTTGGCGGCACTGATTTTGTCCGTGGTTGGATTGCGGAGTGCATCAAGCTTTTCTTGGGCACTATTGAGTTGTGCTTGCGCACTTGTCACTGCTGCCTGTGCCGATGTCAAATCACTACTGCGCCCTGATCCTTCGAGTAGTTGGGCTAACTTTGCTTGCGCGCTTTTGAAGGCTGCTTCTGCCGATGAAACTTGATATTGCAAATCTCGGGCATCAATGGTGGCCAGCTTTTGACCTTTTTTGACGCTGTCGCCTTCTTTGACCACTATTTCGTTGATGATACCCGTGGACTGAAAGCTGAGTGTGACGTTGCTTTCCGCCAAAATGTTACTACTGCCTGATACTACCGTCGTCAAATCTCCGCGACTAACGACAACGGTATTGGTTTTGGTTGTCGTCGTACTTGCGGTGCGTGATCGGAAAATAAAATAGCCGGCAATGATTACGACTACCACGATTCCAATAATCACGGCTGGTTTTTTGAGCCACCCTACCATAGAACCCTACTTTCATTTATACGTGATGCTTCGTCACTTACACTGTACCAAATTTATATGAATGATTCCTCATTATTATGGTTTGGTAAAATCACTAATTAGGATGATTTCCGCTAGGTGAGATTACTTATAATGAAATCATGAGTAAATCAACACTACCGTACAATCAAAACTTCTCACCTCACCGCAACGAACTCATCAAACGGAGCGCCTTTTTGTTGGCACTGCCAACGATAGCTAGTACGTTGACGATGGCTATCTACCATTTTCTTTATGGTGAAATAGTATTCTTTGGTCCTGAGCGTACGCAATTTTGGTGGATTGCGATTGTGCCATTTGTCGTGGTAAATATCACCGCCCTCTGGTTACTACGTATCGGACGCGCAAACGTATCTGCGTTGGTACTATTAACGTTTTGGACGATTTCAATTACGAGTGTCATTCTCCGATTTGGCGCCCAAACATTCTTTCCTGCATTGTTAATTTTGCCCATAGCCGCGGGGAGTTTGTTGTTTAGCCGTCGCTCGAGCTTGGTGTTGGCAGTTATTTCTGCGGTGGTTGTCGGTATTTCGGCTTGGCTCCACATGCATCGACCGGGCTTTGCCCTCTATGATTATTTTCGGAATGAAATCGTCGTTGATACGACGCAGCTCCAATTAATGACATCAATTGCGGTAGGATTTTGGAGTAGCTTGTATTTGGCAGTTGCTGCGATTACTTCCTTACTGGCGGGTAATTTACAGCGGTCACTCCAACAAAGTGATGCCCACGCAGTAGCCCTTGAAGAATTGAGTGAACAACTCGAGCAACGCGTTATCGACCAAACTGCGAGTCTACTTGCAGGCGAACGCGAAAAAGCCATGCTTGCCGAGCGTACCCGCCTCGCTCGTGACATCCACGACACCCTCGCCCAAGGCTTAACCG
>CAISXI010000032.1 GCA_903889425.1 uncultured Roseiflexaceae bacterium
CATCAGCAAAGTGGCATTCCTACCCGCGCTGAGGTGGTGATGGACGTCGAACGACGCCTGCTGGAGCGCTACGCCGACGTCCATCTGTGCGAGAAACCGGCCGAATTGATGGAACGGGGCGGGGCCTATTATTCAACCGCCGCTGCCGCCTTGATTTGCTCGCTCCATCTCAGCGATGGTGCCACGCATGTGGTCAATGTGCGCAACCAGCAATCGCTACCCGATTTGCCGAGCGATGTGGTGGTCGAAGTGCCCTGTCGCGTCGATCGCACCGGCGCCACCCCCCTCAGTCACGACCCACTTGCACCGGTGATGCATGGGCTAGCGGCACATGTCAAATCATACGAACTCTTGACCATCGAGGCGGCTGTAACCGGTAGCCACGAACGGGCCATGAGTGCCTTGCTGGCCAACCCGCTCGGACCAGGCGCCGCCACGGTAGAGCAGGTATGGCACGATGTCCTGGCCACCAATCACCAGTGGTTGCCCCAATTTGCGGCGTACTAAGTTTTTATCAAAAGGCTCCTGCAATGACAACATATGACTGGTTTGTGGGAAGTGCCAGCAAACGCCTAGGACAACAGGGATGGGTGCATGCGATTGGATTCCGGAGCGAGCAAGGTCTGTTGGCCTTGGTGAGCTGTGATTTGCCTGATATTGCAGGAATTGATGCAACTGCCATCACTGCCCACATTACCTTGCACCCCATCGAGCCCGTCGAAGTAATATTGGTGGCCAACAGTAGTCAATCTGCTATTGATTACGCCACCCTCAATCCAGCTACTAAACACCACGCCATCCATGCCATTGTCGACGCCATCATTGATGCCTTGACGTTTGGCTGCCCGGCCACATTGCGGGTGACGCCCCACGTCCTGCAGTGGCGTAAATTCGACGAACAACCAATCGCCACCCTGACGCTCCATCCGCGCCAACAGATTATTGATACCGCACTCCACCAGCAACTTACCCACGATTGTGGCGACCCCGTGTTAATGGTCCACCACGCCTGGGACAATGATGCATGGGACAGTTCCACCATCGCAGCCCAACTCACCACCTGCAGTGCCACGCCGGTCACATCCGTTGATTGGTACCACCACGACGATTGTTGGCTACTCCGCATCAATCACACCACGCTTGGGGTTATCCCAGGCACCGTTGCCACAGATCCCCATTGGCCGCACCACTTGATTGCGACACGACCACACGTCACCCTCACTGCGGCCCAGACGGAAACAGCACGGTTTTTTTTGCATGAGGCCAATCACGATGTCAACCACGATTGAACGTTGTCCATGGTGTGGCAGTGACCCGCTCTATTGTGATTATCACGACAGCGAATGGGGCGTGCCATTGCATACCACCAATGGCTGGTATGAACGCATCGTGCTCGAAACAATGCAGGCCGGCTTGAGCTGGATTACCGTGTTGCGCAAACGCGACCATTACCGCGCCGTCTGCCACCAGTTTGACCCCCACATCGTGGCCAGCTATGGCGAAGACGACATCACCCGCCTAATGGCCGACCCCGGTATCATCCGTAATCGCGCCAAAATCAGCGCCATGATCCACAACGCCCAGATGTTTTTGACGTTGCAGGCCAAAACCAGCGCCGTTGATGACTACTTCTGGCGCTACGTCGATGGCCGCCCGTTGCAAGCGCACCGCCAACACCACGCCGAAATTCCAGCGATTACCCCCATTGCCACCCAAATGGCCCAAGATTTACGCCAGCGGGGCTTCAAATTCATCGGACCCACCATGTGCTATGCCTTGATGCAAGCCACCGGGCTAGTCAACGATCACCTGGTCAGCTGTCATCGCCATGCGGCGTTGCGCTGACGATGACGAGCGCCGCCCTACAAATCCTCGCGGATGGCAAGCTCATCGTCGATAGCCAGCACCCCCAGGCCATCGCCACGCTCCAATCAATCCAGTCGTTTAGTCTGGTCGAAGCCTATGTGGGGCGCTATGTACGCTGTCGTCTGCACCGTACCGCCCTGTGGGGGGCAGCCGGGCGGGGTGTCAGCGCCGCCCAGATTATCGATACCTTGACGACTGCCAGTGGTACCGTGCTGGACGAACGCGTCCAGCACACCATAGAAACGTTGCTGGGGCGCTGGGGGCAGGTCACGCTGACAGGCAGCACCACGGCGCTTTTTTTGCAAATCAACGAACCCACTCTGATATCACGGTTTCTGCACGACCCCGCCTTCGCCGAGTTTTTTGATACACCAACCGCGCATGGCTGGCACATCAATCCCTTGTTGCGGGGGGCGCTCAAACAAGCGTTCTGGCGCAAGGGGTGGCCGGTCGCTGATCACGCGACACTGCTTGACGGCACAGCCTTTACCTGCACGTGGCGCAATACCATCGCCCTACGCCCCTACCAACAGGCCGCCGTAGCCGCCTGTGTGGACCACAGCCATGGCGTGGTGGCGTTACCGCCCGGCAGTGGCAAAACCTATATCGGGGTGGCGGTACTAGCCCACATCCAACGCGCCACCTTGATTATCACCACCAGCCGCGCAGCAGCCCAACAATGGCGCGACAGCGTACTGGCTGCCACCACCTGTGCCCCCCACGATGTGGCCATCTATCGCGGCACTGCGGCCACCCTCGCGCCAATTACGATTACGACCTATCAGCAATTAATTGCGCGGGCCAATATCGGTGCTGATGCCGATTGGGGGCTCATCCTGTATGATGAAGTACATACATTACCGGCGCCGGTGTTTCGTAGTACGGCGATGCTCAATTCACGGCGCCGCTACGGACTGAGTGCCACCTTGATTCGCGAAGATGGCCGGATTGGTGATGTGTTTAGTTTGATTGGACCACTGCGCTATAGTGTGCCGTGGCGCCAACTCGAACACCAAGGCTTTATCGCCGCGGCCCGCTGTATCGAAGTCCGGGTGCACTTGACGGCAAGTGAACGCGCCCGCTACCTCGGGGCACTCAGTCGCCAACACGGCAGCCTCGCAGCCCAAGCCGCCGCCAAATATGCCGTGGTCCAGCGTATTCGCCAGCGCCATGCCGGTGAAAACATGTTGGTGATTGGGCATTATTTGGCGCAATTACACGCCTTGGCGGCCTTGACAGGCTGGCCACTCGTAACCGGTGCGAGTAGTAGCGACGAGCGTGCCCATTGGTTTAATGCCTTTCGCGCTGGGCAAATCGATTGTCTGATTTTGTCGCGGGTGGGGAATCAAGCCTTGGATTTGCCCAGTGCCAGTGTGCTGGTCCAGATTTCGGGGAGCTTTGGGTCACGCCAAGAAGAAGCGCAACGCTTGGGCCGGGTGTTGCGCCCCAAAGCGAGCAACACGGCGTTGTTTTATACGCTGGTGAGCGCCCAGACCCGCGAAGTGGACGATGCCTGGCAACGGCAACGTTTTCTGACGGCCCAAGGATATACGTATCAGGTAATCAACGAGGAAGAATTATGAGCACACCCAGTACCTGGCAAACCATCCGTACCCTGCTCACCCCCCGGCGCATCGTCATGCTCGCAATTGCGGGGGTGCTGTTTTTGGCGATGCTGTGGTGGATCCGCCAATTCATCGATCTCACGCCCCAAGGGTTACGCACGCTGATGGCACCGTTTGGTTGGTGGGGCGGTGTGCTCCTCAGTGGCATCATTGCCTTAATTTTGGTAGTACCTATCGCACCCGCCACCATCGCCCAAGTAGGGGCCGGATTGTTGTATGGGCCGTGGATTGGTTTTGGCATCACCATGCTGGGGGATGTCATCGGGAGTTTGCTTGGTTTTGCGATTGCCCGGCAATGGGGACGACGGACGTTTCTGTATACGCGCTTGTCTGATACCGAAAAAGCCGCTTTTGACCGTTTGTGCCAACAAATCACGCCGCTACGACTCATCGTGCTACGGATTTTGCCGGGACCAGCCTACACCATGGTGTCACTCGCTGCCGGATGTAGCACATTGCCATGGTGGCGCTACCTGCTAGCGTCGTTGTTGGGGGTGGCACCCGGCTTGGCGTTGTTGACGTTGGCAGGGGATTTGAGCACCAGCCAGCCGTGGTTGGCGGGGGCGGTAGGGGTTGGTTTTGTGTTGTTAATGCTTTTGTTAAATAAAGTAGCACACAAATATAACAATTCCTTATAATAACCATTGCATACTGTATACATTAGGGGAGAATGAGATGACGATGATCGATGCCGCCCAGATACATTCCTTGTTTCAGACACACTATGGGCAGGCGCCTAGCCTGATTGTCCGCGCCCCTGGTCGCGTCAACCTGATTGGCGAACACACCGATTACAACGACGGTTTCGTATTACCTGCAGCTATCGATCGAGCCACGTTTATCGCAGCCGCCCCCCGCACCGACCGCCGGGTACGGGTACTCGCAGCTGATCTCAACGAAACAGACGAATTTGCGATTGATCATATTGAGCGCAGTGGCATGCGGCCATGGAGTAACTACATCCGCGGCATGGTGCGGGCCTTGATTGGCGCCGGACATCTCATCAACGGCGCCGACATGGTAATCGCAAGTAGCGTACCACGGGGCGCCGGTTTGTCGTCTTCGGCGGCGCTCGAAGTAGCCACCGGCTACATGTTCCAACTCTTTCATAACCTGAATATTTTGGGTGAAGAGCTCGCCCTGATGGCCCAAGCCACCGAAAACCAATTCGTGGGCGTCAATTGTGGCATCATGGATCAATTCATCGTAACCCTCGGCAAAGCCAATCACGCCTTGTTGATTGATTGCCGTGACTTGAGCTACCAAGAAGTCCCCGTGCCCGCCAATGCGGCCATCGTCATCTGCGATAGCCACATCGAACGCACCTTGGCCGGCTCGGCCTACAACCAACGCCGTGCCGAATGTGAACAAGCAGTTGAGCTTCTCAAACCCTTCATCCCCGGCATCAAAGCCTTGCGCGACGTCAGTAGTGCCCAGTTGGCCAGCAACGGACATGTATTGTCGCCGGTGGTACTCCAACGGGCCCGCCACGTCGTCAGCGAAAACGAGCGCGTCATCGCCAGTGTGACAGCCTTGGCCGCCGACAATATCACGGAGTTTGGGCGTTTGATGAATGCCTCGCACGCCAGCTTGCGCGACGATTACGCCGTCAGCATCCCCGAAATGGACGCCCTCGTGGCGGCCGCCCAACGGGTCAACGGCTGTTATGGTTCACGCCTGACGGGGGCTGGGTTTGGCGGCTGTACCGTCAGTTTGGTTGATATCAATGCCGTCGAGCGCTTCCGTCACGAAGTAGCGGCGGCCTACTTGGCCAGCACTGGGCGCAGTGCCACGATTTATGTGACGCATGCGAGTGACGGCGTCAGCCGCATCCGCCCTGATTCGGCCTAAGAAAAGAGGACACCATGCCCACGATTTTGCTCGTAGAAGACGATGCCACGCTCGCAGAAACGCTTCGCTATAATCTCGAACGTGAAGGCTATACGGTCATTGGTGCAGGCGATGGTGTCACCGCCCTCGAGCTGGCACGGCAAGACAAACCCGACATTGTGGTGTTGGATGTAATGTTGCCGCGCCTCGACGGCTTTTCGGTCTGTCGCATGCTCCGCAAAGAAAGCGCCATCCCCATCATCATGCTCACCGCCCGCCAAGACGAAGTCGACCGGATTGCCGGCCTCGAACTCGGCGCCGACGATTACCTTACCAAACCCTTTAGTGTGGGCGAATTGCTGGCCCGTATCCGCGCCATCTTGCGCCGGAGCGACCGGAGCAGTGGTGGTGGTACCGACCGTGATATTTTGCATGTCGGCATGATTAAGCTAGACGCCGGTTCACGCCGGATTTGGCGCAACGACGCCGAAATCCAACTCTCGCAAAAAGAATTCGATCTACTAGCCTGCTTGATGCGCAATCGCGGCTTAGCCTTGTCACGCGATGTCCTACTCGAGCGGGTCTGGGGGTTTGATTATGTGGGCGATGGGCGCACCGTCGACGTGCATATCCGCTGGCTGCGTGAAAAAGTCGAACTCGACCCCAGTGCCCCCGAATACCTGCAAACGGTGCGGGGGATCGGCTATCGTTTTGATTTGCCTACTTCATAAAATAAATATGGGAGAGCAGTAATGTTGTTTGATTTGCTCATCCCATGGGTGATTGCCGCTGCCGCCATTACATGGCTGGTGATTATGTGGCAAAACCGCCCACCTGAACCACCGGCACTGCCACCACCACCGGTGGTGGTAGACCGCCCCTATGCCCCCGCCGAAATCATCGTATCGGTCATCGACATCGGCATTTTGTTTGTCAATGGTGACGGGATTGTGTTGATGCACAATCCTGCAGCCAGCGAATTGCTCAACCTACAACGCGACGGCGTCGGACGTACCTTGATTAGCCTGATTCGTGACCATCAATTCGATGAATTTGTGCGGGATGTGGCCGTGCGTTGTGAATCCGACGAAATGCTGTTGCCGATGCGCAATCCGGCTCGCACGCTGCGGGTCACCGCCCGCCCCCTCATTCAACCCAACAGCGACGTGATTGTGATTTTGTTGATCCGTGATATCACTCAGCTCAGTCAGCTCGAACGTTCCCGCCGCGACATGATTGCCAGTGTGTCACACGAATTACGCACGCCCCTGGCCGCCCTCAAATTATTGAGCGAGACGATTGCCAGTAATCCTCCACCCGAAATCGCCCAACGCATGGCGCGCCGGATTTCGGACGAAGTCGATGCCCTAACCCGCCTCGTCAACGACTTACATGATTTGTCGCAAATCGAAGCCGGCCGCATCGCCTTGCAAATGGCTCCCACCGATGTGATTCAAATCGTCGAACGGGCCATTGAACGCATCCAGCCCCAAGCCGACAGTCATCATATCGAAGTGAATCACACCGTCCTCAGTGGTTTACCCATGATCCTCGCCGACGCCGGACGCATCGATCAGGTACTGCTCAATTTGCTCCACAATGCCGTCAAATTCACCCCTGACGGTGGTTATATCACCATTGGCGCACAGTTGATTAACTTGCCCCACGATCATGACGCACTCCTCGGCATCCCCGCCGACCATAATGGCGGCGAATGGGTGGCAATCACCGTCACTGATACCGGCGTCGGCATCCCCAGTGAACATGTGCCACGGGTATTTGAACGCTTCTACAAAGTCGACCAAGCCCGCACCCGTGGCTCGGGTACCGGCCTGGGATTGGCCATTGCCCGCCATCTTGTCGAGGGACATAGCGGCAAAATCTGGGTTGTGAGCACCGTTGGGGTCGGTACGACGTTTATTTGTACCCTGCCGACTGCGTAACAACTCGGCCGCGCACCATAACATCTATCGTCTGTGCGCTATTTTAGCGCACGGGCAGATCAATGCAACGCCACACAACCGGCACGCAGCCGAGATTGGTGTAGGTCTTTATGTTGTAAAAAATCAATAATCAGCGTATTATTTTGTTACTATCATCAAAAGGAATAAACCAACAATGCAACATCAGCGCAACGTGCTTTTGTATATAATCGGCCACGAAGCTACTGCGGAAACCTACGATTATTTATATAACCTCCTACCGGCAATCAGGCACCTTGCGTATCGCATCGTTATCGTCAATCAAACACCGACGTTTCCTCCAGAGCTTCATTCTATTGCGACACAGCACAACGACATCGAAATCATTTCGTTAGATTTGCCAGAAAATGCCACATGGCTCTTGCGCATCCGTACAATGATGGCCTATTTACATGAATTGCAACCGACAATCGTGCATTTATTAGCCAATACCGTCGCTAGTGATCGTGATTGCCAGATTGCGATGTGGTTAGCAAACGTATCATGTCGCGTCATGTCAATAGCAACTACCATACCCAATACACTGGCAAATACATCGTCTTTTTTTGCGAAGTTCATCAATCAACGAATCATCCAAACAATCCACACCATAATTGTTCCTACTACAACGGTCAAACAAGATATTCAATCAAATTACCAGCTCCCCTCAACTCGTATCGAAGTTATCCCGATTGGCATTGATACGGCGTATTATGCATTACATCAAATTCATCGTCGTACCCGTGCAGACTATCAATTACCCGCACAAGGAAGCATAATTGCCGCTATTGGTTCATTTATCCCCAACAAAGGTCATCCATTCCTGATAAACGCAATGCGCAGTGTATGGCAACAATATCCCGACACACACCTCGTATTGGTCGGTTCTGGGTCAGAACTAAGCAATTTACACGCACTTGCGCGCAAAAGCAATCACCCAGACCATATTCATTTTTTATCGCCACTCGAAGATGAACGCTATTTATTGGCGTTGGTTGATCTCTATATACACCCGTCAATTCAAGAAGGCATGTCGTTCCATTTATTGAATGCCATGGCACTTGAGCGACCTGTAATTGCGAGCGCAATTCCCAACATACAAGAAGTCATCGAAGCCAACGCCAGTGGCTTGTTGGTACGTCCAAACGATGCCGATGCCTTGGCATCAGCAATTATACGGGCATTTAATGATCATGAATTACGCATCACCATGGGAATGAACGCCCGGACACGGGTTAGTCAGCGCTTCCAGGCAACCCAATGGCACAAGCTCACGATAGATTGCTACCACCAACCATCAAAACCAGCATATCGGGTATAGTGCATCTTAACAAAACACTATTTGAGTACATCGCCTATGTCACATCCACGTATCGCCGTCATCATCCCCTGTATTAGCGCCACGGTGCCTGCACCCGTGCTCACTGCCATCCGCAGCCAAACTCGTCAGGTTGACGAGCTGGTTGTGGTGCATGGCGTCAGCCCCAACGGCCGCGCCCGTAACCAAGGAGTGGCCCAGAGCAGTGCGGAGTGGTTGTTGTTTGTCGACGATGACGCTGTGCTTGGTCACCCTGAACTCATCGAACGCTTATTCACCGCGGCCCAACAACCAGGAATCGTCATCGTAGGGAGTGCGCGCATCCTCCCACCTGATGCGCCATCCTTCCAACGAGCCGTCGCCAACCAAGTCGCCCGCATCGTCCATCCTGTGGTAACCCATGACACCATCACCAATCCCGACCCACCAAGTTTTTATTGTGATATTACCACCACCTGTTGCCTGATGTCGCGGGCATGGTTTGATGCGGTAGGGGGATTTGATGCCAATCTAAGTCGCGGTGTCGACAGTGAGTTTTTTGTGCGGGCACGGCGCACCCCCCATCCGGCGGGTACAGGCAATCTGTTGCTCGTCGCCAACACCTGGGTCTATCACCCCGCCCCGGCCACGCTACGCGCACTCTGGCGCAAACATGTGGCCTACGGCATTGGGCACGCCCAAGAAGTCCGCCGTGATCCAACTCGTGCGCGGGGTGGGAATTTTTTTTATACCCCTATTCACGCAGCGCTGTGGCTATTTTTTCGTACCATCATCATCCCCATCCACACCGTCATCCCCTATTCATATGGGGCGCCCCAATGGCGCATCGGCTGGTACCCGCTCAAAGCATTGGCGTCGTATGCCAGTGCCATCGGCTACGTGATTGGCTGGTACAAGTCATGAAGTTGTGTGTCGATTTACGCTATGCCAATGACAAATTTCCTGGTATCGGGCGGATGGTCACCGCCCTCGCCCAAGAATTCGCGCAGCACCCACAAATCGATCAACTTGATTTACTTATCAATCCCCACAACAGCAATACCCATCTCGCCATCCCTGCCACCAATCACAAAGTCCATCACCACGTACTCAATGCAACACCATTTAGCCTCGCTGAAGCCTGGCAAATACGGCGGATCATTGCCACAACCAACGCAGATTGGTTTTATACCCCATATCTACGAGTACCACTGCTACCAATTCCTTGTAAACTCTTAGTCACTATTCACGATGTCATCCCACTCACCACCCCCGCACCATGGTGGCTAAAAATCGGACTGCGGGTGGCGCTTACGCTGGTGGCATTACGCGCGAACGCCATCACCAGCGTATCAGCGCATGCTGCCCACCAAATCATCACCCAGCTCTGGCCACAGCGCACCGTGCACACGATTGCCAATGGCGTGGCAGCCCAGTTTTTTACCCCAAAAAACAATAGCCACCAATTACCACCAGCCATCACGGGACCATTTTGTTTGTGTGTCAGTTCCAATCAAGCACACAAAAACCTCGCCACGCTGGTGGCGGCCTGGGCCGATGCCTATATGCGTGGTGCAATTCCTGCACAGAGTCAGTTAGTATTGGTAGGACAATTTAGCGACCACCGGCCACAACCGTGGCGCGACGCACGCTACCAACAGCTCCCCATCGTGGCGATTACTGCGCCCGATGATGTATTGTTGGTCACACTCTACCAGCATGCCACTATTTTTGTGTTGCCGTCATTAGCCGAAGGGTTTGGATTACCGCTCGTAGAAGCCTTGGCTAGTCGTGTGCCAATCATCTGCCATCCGCATCCCGCCATCAGTGCGGTGGTGGGTGAGGCCGCAGTCTTGTGCGATATGCATGACTCCGTACAATTAGCACAACAAATTGCCAGCCTGTGGTACGACCATCCCCGCCAACAGCAACTGCGTGCTGCGGGCAGTCAACGTGCCCTACTATTTCATTGGCGCACCGCCGCAGATGCCTACGTCCAACTGATGCAGACACACTAACATCCCCCCACCAACAGGTACGGCGTTGGCAGGGGGATGTATGTTCGCGTCAATTTATGGTGTGGTCGTTACTGGCACGATTTTGTCAGCGGCAATATAACGCACACCACCATTTGGTGTTTCGTTGGGGGTACGCAAGTTCGGTGATGGCGGCGGCATCGGGATTTGTGGTGCATTACCGACCAAATCAACCGGATTAAAGACGTAAATATTTGGCCACGGCTTGAAACGCGTCGTGTATTTATCGGGGTCGCGTGCAGTACCATCAGCTTCAGTCACCGTACGGACAATCTCAATCGTCAAGCCATCACGGGCATGGTCGCTTTGCTTTACGGCACCGGCAGGTTGCTCCGGGTCTGTCACATACACTGGCGCCGTAGGTGCAGTCACACGATCGCGAATCACTTGGGTCATCTCAACTTTGCGCTTGGGTGATGTGCCATACAAGCGCACCGATGCCACGCCGGTTTTGGGGTTGGAGTAGGTTTGCATCAACAACCAACGACCAGTATCATTGAGAAACTTCAAATCAGGTCCCCCAGTAAAAATCGTGGCATCCATACCAGTGGGGCCATATTTGTCGTACCAACTAATATAAAACGAATGTCCCCAGCGCTCGGTAATCGGCAATCCGGCCCAAAACGCTGCCCGGAAGACTGTCGTGGAGTCTTGGCAAATTCCACCACCAAATTCGAGTTGGGTGCGTGATTGCACAATCGCATACCCCTTGACAAAGCCATTGGTCTCATCAATATCACCAATGGTATCATCAAAAGAAAACTCATCACCTGGGGCAATCAACACTCCATCCAACAACACCAACCCTGCTTGAATGTTGGTCACACGATATGGCGCAGATCCGGTAAAGTCGCTTTTGCCTTCTGACACGAGTTCGGTAATCCCTAGTGAGGCCAAATTATTTTTGTCAATCGGTACTGCCACATACCGGGGATTGAGCTCAATCGTCCGGATACCTTGGTCGACATTATTCACCAGCAAATCGCGGCTTTCATGTTTGTTGATGCGCCACCCCGGAGCACCAGCTTTGATGATTTGCAAATCGCCCCCATTCCAGGCTACCCGCGGGTAGACCGGAATGGTCTGAGTTGTTTCACCAATCACTTCCATGCGCCGTTCGATTTGATAGGGGTTCAAAAATACCTGGTAGCTATCTATGCCGTTTTTGTCTGATTGCTGCACAATTTCGATCATGCGTGCGAGGTCTTCGCTACTCCACACAAATTCTTTGTTGTTGACTTTAATTGTCACTGGTTGGCTAATCAAATCAACCACTCGGGCGCGGGCCGCTTGAATGGCCGCGTTGGACACTCGTGGTGATAATTCACGGGTCGCCACGGTGACTTGTTGTTGGCTCACTAACAACGACAATGTTTCGCGTATACGCGCCACCGTCTCGTCGACGAGTAGCATCCGCCCTGGCTTGCCATCCTTCACCACCAACGTCGTCCCCTCCATGTGGAGTTTGGGATCATGGGCTGGGGCATCGACGATGGAGGCCAAACGTGCCACACTCGCTTGCGCTTTGGCTTCGTCAACGACAATCAATACCGGCACAGCCACACTTTGTTGCAGTGTCTGCCAAATTGTTTGCACGTTACTCATCATGTCCCGGGTACGACCGATTTTGTAGGCTTGTTGGACGCTGTCATGGACACCCATCACGAGACCCAAATCATTGCCCGATACCCGCCATGACCGCCCTTCGAAATTCAAAATCACTGGTGCATCGGTAAAGGCCCGAAAATGGTCGGTTATTGCAGCTTCGGCCTCGGCTGGTTGCAACCCCCCCACATTTACCCCCAAAATCGATACATTGGGGTAAATCCGTTGCTGATAACGCCGCTCAATCGACAAAAACCACACACCACCGGCGGCAATCAAAATCAATACCACCAACAAGCCACTCATCATAAATTGTGCACGCCGCTGAATCTGGCGGCGGCGCACAGTTAAAGCCCGACTCCGTTGACGGTTATTGTTCATCGGCAAAGAATCTGTATGTTGATAATCAGGTGCCACGCGCGTGCTCCCCGTTTAAGTAAATAGCATCGAGAATATTCTTCGTTTATTTTACACTATAATTCCCTACCATAATTACCATAAACCCCCTATATATACCTGTTTTTTTACTGAAAAAATCACTCATACTATTTACGGTTTTTACGCCGGGCGCGGCGTGACCACGACACCGATAAGCCGCCATGACGACGCAACCGCTCGAGTACGTCGAGATTTAATAAACGCACCCGGCGTGGCGTGCCATCACTATTGGCCTCGCGCCGGCGTAGCCAATGCGGTACCGTCGGCATAAATGTGCGTTTGGAGGTGATGGGGGGATCAAGCACCAATTGCGCCAAAATAATATCTGCAATCCGCTTGGCGCCGTCCCGTGGCACCGCATCAGCCAAACGCGCAATCGTCGCAGTATGCACTGCTGGGTCACGCAACGCGGTCACCGCCGCCACAATTTCGGGAATGCGTTTGGAATATGCGCCTAAGCCACGATCAACCACAAAGGCAATATTACCTTGCTCTTGCATCCCTACGGCTTCGGTAATCACTACCGGACGGCGCATCACCAGTGCTTCCATCAACGTGCCAGGACCAGCTTTGGTGACCACCACATCACTCGCCGCCATCAATTGCTCCATGTTATCGACAAACCCATAAATATGCACGTGGGCAGGCATATTCAAGCGTTGTAACTCCGTGCGCAACGCCGCATTACGCCCCGTCACGACAAACAATTGCATGTCGGGGTGGGCGGTATGTAAGGCTACCACTAATTCGCGCAAACGCCCCGAACCTACCCCGCCGGCAGTTAATAACACGGTGAATCGATCGACATCAACAGCCAACAAACCACGTGACTCTCGATCTGTCAATGTACACGCCGTAAATTTGGGGTGAACAGGGAAGCCGGCGTAAACAACCTTGTCGTACGGCATACCCTGCTTGAGCAGTACATCAGCGCCTTCTTGGGTTGGTGCCACACACAAATCAGCATCCAAATCACCCCACGCCGTGTGTAAACTTACCAAATCAGTGACTACCGTGATAAATCGAAATTGCATATTAAAGGTGCGCCGGGCATGCCCAATAAACCGATTCGCCAAGGGATGCACCGACACCACCAAATCTGGTTTGAAGGCATCGATGGCCCGCCGGATATTGCGTTGTGCCGACAAATAGGCGATTTCTGAAATCGTATCGACCCGCCGCCGCCCATTGGTCAACTGATATATCAAATCCCACAACGGCAACCACCGCGTCGACAAACTATCATACAACCCAGGAGCATTACGTAAAAACGGCAAACCTGTACTCGTAATTAGGTCAATCGTGCTATATTCCAACCCGTGTGCATCTGGATGTTGCAATAAGGCCGCATGTAAGGCCGCAGCTCCTGAGCGATGTCCACCGCCAGTATCTGAAATTGCAAAAAGAATACGCTTACGCCGACTCATATATGCTCCTACAATTAACCATCATATTGTTACCCAGCTGTTTTTGACAAAAGCCATACTTTATTCATACGACTACACACCACTTATCAACCCACCATATCTCTCTGCTTCTATCCTACCATAACCATTAGCGATATTCTACGTGTTGCGCTGTGTAAAATAACAAACTTCAGCGGCTCTTTTTGTTATCCGGATTTATTTCGCGCACACACCAAAACAGGGGATGTGTTTTGTGTATTTGGGGGATATAAACTACACACCATTTCTACTATAGTTATCGCATCACCTCACCTTAAATGATTTCACTTACAAAAAGGAGGTTTTGTGATGCCCCACCTATCACCCCGCCCCATGCAATCGCCGGCAACCGCAGCCCTCACCACATTACAGGTGACCACGTTTGGGGAATTTCGCTGTCAGATTAATCACACCGTGATTACACCGGCACTATGGCGCTCCCAGCGCGCCACCGAATTGTTTTTGTTGTTGATTAGTGCTGATAGTCATACCCTCACCCGTAGCCATATCGCCGCCCAACTCTGGCCAGAACTCGACCCTATTGCCGCCAACAATAATGTACGTGTGTCGTTATCGCGACTCCGCCACGCCTTATCAGACACCACCACCATCAGTCCACTCATCATCGCCGACAATACCCGTATTCAATTACAAATACCACCGCATAGTACGATTGATATCGATGAGTTTCGGCATGCCGTCAATGCAGCTCGGCGCATTTATGACAATCGCACCGCCCTCCCTCATCTACGCCACGCCGTCGATCTATACCGTGGCGCCTACCTTGCCGACCAACCCATCGCCGACTGGCAATTGACCTACCGCGAACAATCTGCCAACGAATACACCGAAATCGCCCTCCGCTTAGGTCGTGTCCTCCTCGCACTCAACCTGCACCCCGAACTCATTGAACGGATGTGGACGCTGCTGAATCACGATGCCGCCATCGAAGAAGCCCACCGCTTGCTGATGGCGTCGTATCAAGCCACCGGCAATACCGCAATGGTGCGCCGTGTCTATCAATCCTGCCAAATCCTCTTGCTCCAACAACTTGGTACTACCCCTCAACGCGAAACCACCGCCATCTACCAACGGGTCACTGCTGGCTAACCCGTAGCGCATAAATAAGACTCATCGTGATAAAAATAGTCCTACCGCAGGGTGATTGACACCCTGCGGTATAATTACCCCAATGATTACGACATGATGTGGTAAATACAAGAATGAGTTATCTATTTGCGCAAGCACTCACGGATTGGCAAACCGATCAACGCAAACGTCGCCGCCAATTATCACCAGCCACCATTGCATCATATAGTGATGCCTGGCAATCATTTAGTACATGGGCGGCGGCGCAACAGCGCCAATCCACCAGTGACATTGCTAATTCCGATTTAGCCGATTGGATCAACAGTCTGCGCCATTTGGCAGATGGCTCAGTCCAAACGTATAGTCATGGCGTGCTCGCCATTTGTCGCTATCTGGCCGATCGCAAACATCTGACCTGTGACCTTGCGGTGTTGCAAATGCACCTCAGTGACGCATTACCCCGCATGTCACCCGGCCGTGCCCCGGATGTGGCTGATCTACGCCGACTCGTCACGTTTTATGATGCCGAGCTCCCTGCAGGTCCGGCGCACAGCAAAGACGAACGCGAGCGCCTTAGCGGCTTGCGCAATGCCGCGATACTGCATTTGTTATTTTCCACCGCCTCTCGTATTTCCGAAATATTAGCACTGGACGTGAGCGATTTACGTGGTGATCATGGCCAGATTGCCAATCGGGCATCGGTCGTCGGCAAAGGCAACAAACGTCGCACGGTGTTTATTCGTCCGCATGCCCGTACCGCCATCGAACGCTACATCCTCGCCCGGCGTACGACATTCCCCCAGACCGAGGCCTTGTTTATTTCGCATGGCCCACGTGGTGCCGGGCATCGCCTCAACCGGGTGGCAGCCTGGAGCATCGTCACCCACGCCTCATTGGCACTTGCTGACACCGTCGAGCAAGCCGGGCGCTTCCGCGAAGCAGGTTTGTTGCGTACCACTACGCCACATACGTTTCGTCATTTTGTGGCGATGTGGCTCCTCAACGAAGGCGTGCAACTCTCTGAAGTATCTGCGTTGCTTGGTCACGCCAACACCCGTATTACCGAGCAATATTATGCCCGCCATACCGACGATCGTTTGGCCGAAGTCCTCGACCAATTCGCCGCTGACCCAATGTAAACGAGATGAGCAGTATTTTTTGGGGCGGGATTGCGCCAATACACATACAAATAATCATCATTTATTCATCTCCACAAAGTTGAAACATAGCATGGTTCCATGCTATACTCGCCTACAGGGTGATATGTTGCGGTGATATAAGTGAATATTCATCGCATTGTAATGCCTCGCGGCTAGTATGATTCGTATTATTGGGATAGACTAGACTTAATTAGTAAAATATTTTGGATGTATACCAAGTTTCTGTTTGGCACCATACAATCCATCACATTTGGGAGCACTGACTGCATGGTCGATAATCCACGCCAAATATCACAAAACAACGCCGAACAACGTGAGCTCGTCGCCCGCGCCCAACGCCGTCGCCAAGATTTTGTGCGCGTTGATGGGATGACAAGTATCACTGATCGCATTCCCACACTCAATTCCATCATCACCAACCCAGAAGCACTCCTCGAACGCATTCCAGCACGTGTGATAATGCATATTTTGGTGATTGCCATTATTCCCCTCGCGTTGCTGGTAAGCCGCAGTAATATTGTCCAAGTAACCGCAAATCCCATCGTCACCACCAATAGCACCACCAATGACTTCACCGTTGAAGTTGCGCCGTTGACCACCGCACCCGGGGCCGAACAAGGTGACAGTCCCATCTCCGAAAGCGAAGACCTCCCCGTGCCCTTGTCGGTGGTATCACGCAACCAAGTCATGTCACCAGTCGTTGTGCCCGTAACAGTCCTCGTTGACCGGGCCTTTATGCGCAATGGCCCCGGCACCAATTACGACCCAATCATCCGCGCTGATGCCGGTGCACCGCTCCAAGTTATCGGCAAATATGGTGACTGGTATCAAGTTCGTGAACGCATCGATACCCCAGTCTATTGGATGGCCGGCGAATTACTTTCATTGCCTGATAATGCCGCCAATACGATTTTCGATATTTTTGATAATGAAGTCCCACCCCCACCCCCGCCGCGCCTCGCTAGTGTGCGCGAAGCAGGCCTGACCGTACGCGACGGTCCCGGCAAAAACTACGTTGCCGTCACCACCCTCACCCTCAATGCCAATGTCGAATTAATCGAGCGCTACCAAGACTGGTACCACATCGCCGTTGACAACAACACCGATGGCTGGGTACGCGCCGACTTCCTCGATGCCACGCCCGAGGTCGTAAAGCGCGTTATTAACGCTGAAACCATCCCTGATCCCTCACCCGATTTGATTGGAGTCATCACCGGTGATAAAGTCAATTTGCGGCGCGGGCCTGATTCGCGCCATGCCAAAATCGACATGGTCAACAAAGGGCAACGCCTCGATTTGATTGGCAAGTACAAAGACTGGATTCAGGTTAGCTTCAACAAAAAGAAAGCCTGGATCTTTAAAGACCTGCTGAATGTATCATCACACGTGCTCCGCCGCGTCCCCAATACGACCGACTTCCCCGCCTTGCCCGTCGCACCAGTACGCTCCAAATACACGAACGTATCAACCAGCAGTGATGTCGCCAATATTGCCTTGCAATTTGTGGGGTATCGCTATGTCTGGGGCGGCACCACTCCCAAAAGTGGCTTCGATTGTAGTGGCTTGATGCTCTACGCCTTTAAGCAGGTCGGGGTGAGTGTCCCGCGCTTGGCGGCATCACAATTCAATGCCAGCAATGGCGTGCAGATTAATGGCCTCGAAAATCTCGCACCAGGGGATATGCTATTTTATGTCCGTACCAGTGGTCGGCGGGGCATCACGCACGTATCGATGTATATCGGCGGAGGCAAAATGGTCCACGCCATGACCCCACGCTACGGCGTCCAAGTCTCCAATATCTACGATAAGTACTGGTTAGACCATTATTACGGCGCTGTGCGGATTCGCCGCTAACCCGTCAATCCAAGTCACACACAACCGAGTGGGGCCTCTGCCCACTCGGTTTTTTATGCAGAGTCGCGCATTTCTGTGTACACTATAGGCAATCATTATCACGAGCAAAGGATTCACCATGAAGGGTTTGATTTTGAGCGGGGGCAAGGGCACCCGTCTCCGTCCCATCACCTACACCAGTGCCAAACAACTGGTCCCCGTCGCCAACAAGCCAGTCCTCTTCCGCGTCATCGAAACCATCCGTGACGCCGGCATCACCGATATTGGCATCATCGTCGGCGATACCGCCGCCGAAGTCGAAGCCGCTGTGGGGAGCGGCGAGCGTTGGGGCGTCAACATCACCTACATCCAACAAGACGCACCGTCGGGTCTAGCCCATGCCGTCAAAATCGCCCACCCATTCCTCGGTGATGAACGCTTCGTGATGTTCCTCGGTGACAACTGCATCCAAGGGGGCATATCGGGGCTCATCCAACAATTCCAAAACAGCGATTACCACGCCCAAATCGTCCTCAAAGAAGTCCCCAACCCCCGCTCATATGGCGTCGCCGAACTCAACCCCGATGGCAGTATTTTGCGCCTCGTCGAAAAGCCCAAAGAGCCCAAGTCCAACCTCGCCTTGGTAGGCATCTACATGTTCGACAAAACCATCTGGGATGCCATCGACTCCATCAAACCATCGTGGCGGGGCGAACTCGAAATCACCGATGCCATCCAAGCCCTTGTCGATAGCCAAAAAACCGTCTTCCCTTACATCCATCGCGGCTGGTGGATCGACACCGGCAAAAAAGACGACATGCTCGAAGCCAATCGCCTCATCCTCGAAGAACTCACTGCCCAACAATTGGGCACCGTCGATGAATCGTCACGGCTCATCGGCAAAGTCATCATCGAGGCCGGCGCTGAAGTCATCAATAGCACCATTCGTGGCCCAGCGATTATTGGCGAAGGCACCCGCATCGTCAATTCATATGTCGGTCCATTTACCGCGATTTATCATCATTGCACCATCCAAAACAGCGAAATCGAACATTCGATTGTGCTTGAGCATTGTACTATCAACGATTTGCCTGGTCGCCTCTGCGATAGCCTGATTGGTCGCCACGTCGAAGTATCACGCTCGACTCAGCGTCCTAGTGCCTACCGCCTCGTACTCGGCGACCATAGCCACGTCGACGTATTGTAATTAACCCCACCAACGCCCCGTAGCATATCTGCTACGGGGCGTTGGTGTTTATTCGTTTGGACGATAATCAATCCCAGACACACGCATCAATTTATCCCAACGATGAAACGACTCGATATGGCGAATCGTGCCAGTGGTAGCCCTCATCACCACCGAATGCGTCCGGGCGCCAAATTCGCTGTATTGTACCCCACGCAAAAAATCACCCGAGGTAATACCTGTCGCGACGAAGTAGACATTCTCGCCCTTGACCAACTCATCAGTTGAATACACATGATCGGGGTCTAGGCCTTGTTGCGCCATCAACTCACGTTCATGATCATCACGTGACCACAACCGGGCGTGAATTTCACCACCGAGACACTTGAGTGCAC
This sequence comes from uncultured Roseiflexaceae bacterium, assembly GCA_903889425.1. Classification (GTDB taxonomy): domain Bacteria; phylum Chloroflexota; class Chloroflexia; order Chloroflexales; family Roseiflexaceae; genus UBA965. Next base: position 19,767 of record CAISXI010000032.1, read on the forward strand.
ATGCAGTCACCACCGCCTCGGGGGCACCGCCGATACCCATCAACATGTCAGCAGGCGCATCCTCGACCGCAGTCATCACACCAGCAGCGACATCGCCATGGGCAATCAAGCGAATGCGCGCACCAGCCGCACGAATCTCGCGGATGAGCTGATGATGCCGTGGCCGATCAAGTACCACAACCGTGATATCTGATACCCGCCGACGGAGCGCATGCGCTACCGCATTGACGTTCTCGGCCACACTCGCATTGATGTCGACTTTGCCACGCGCAGCCTCACCTACGGCGAGCTTGTACATGTAGGGGATACCGTTCCAGGCGTGCAATGCACCACGCTCCGCTACCGCAATCACTGCAATGGCACCGGGCATACCCTCTGCGAGCAGGGTGGTGCCCTCAATGGGGTCGACTGCGATGTCAACAGCCGGGGCAGCTCCAGTCCCTACCCGCTCGCCTGTATACAACATCGGGGCATTGTCTTTTTCGCCTTCACCAATCACCACCACACCATCCATTACAATGCCGTTCAAGGCAAAACGCATCGCATCGACGGCAGCCTGGTCAGCAGCGTCTTTGTCACCACGTCCCATCAAGCGGGCGGCGCGTAAGGCGGCGGCCTCCGTACAACGCACTAAATCCATTCCCAAATTGCGATCGAGCTGCATCTCTCACTCCCTTGTGATTACTGACTATCCTTGGATACGCACGATGCCGCTCCATAGTTTGTTTTGCAACAGTTTTATTAAATCTGCATAAGAATTCGCACTCAAGCCCAGAGAGTGCTAATTTTTGCTTGACAAGCGGCGGTGCATTATCTATAGTTAGTATAGGTTAGCAGTTGAGCTGTTTGACTGCTAAATGTATATATCGAAGATGAGGGGAAGCGTCACTATGGCTGCAAACTTCCGCATCCGACCGTTGGCCGACCGCGTCGTAGTAAAACCGGCCGAGCGCGAGGAAAAGACCAAGGGTGGGTTGTTTATCCCAGACACCGCCAGCAAAGAACGTCCTATGGAGGGCGAAGTTGTCGCCGTCGGCGATGGTCGCCGCACCGACAATGGCCAATTGGTACCAATGAGCGTCAAGACCGGTGATCGTGTCTTGTTTGCCAAGTACAGCGGTACCGAATACAAGGTCGACGAAATCGATTATCTCGTATTGGCCGAAAAAGACATCCTTGGCGTCATCGAGGCTTAATTTACCCGTACTAGGAAGCACTGAGGAGATTACACTTCATGGCAAAGCAGTTGTATTTTAATGAAGAAGCACGACGCGCCCTCAAACGCGGCGTCGATGCTGTCGCTGATGCGGTCAAAACGACCTTGGGACCCCGCGGTCGCAACGTCGCCATCGACAAAAAGTTCGGATCACCCGTAGTCACCCATGACGGCGTAACCGTTGCCAAGGAAATCGAACTCAAAGACCCCTTCGAAAACATGGGCGCCCGCTTGTTGGTTGAAGTAGCCACCAAAACCAACGACATCGCTGGTGATGGTACCACTACCGCCACCGTGTTGGCCCAAGCCATCGTCACCGAAGGCCTCAAGATGGTTGCCGCTGGACACAACCCGATGATGATCCGCCGCGGTCTCGACCGTGGTGCCGAAGCCCTCATCGCCCGGTTGCGCGCCATGGCCACCCCCATCCGCGACCGCGCCGACATTGCCCACGTGGCATCGATTTCGGCCGCAGACCGCGAAATCGGCGAAATCATCGCCGAAGTGATGGAAAAAGTCGGCAAAGATGGCGTTATCACCGTCGAAGAATCCAAGGGTATTGCCTTTGAAAAGGAATACACCGAAGGTATGCAATTCGACCGTGGCTACATTTCAGCCTACTTTGTCACCAATTCAGAGCGGATGGAAGCCGAGCTCGAAGCTCCTTACATCCTCATCACTGACAAAAAAATCAGCGCTATCCAAGAAATCTTGCCCGTGCTCGAAAAAGCCTTGCAAGTAACCAAGAACCTCGTCATCATCTCAGAAGATATCGACGGCGAAGCCTTGGCAACCTTGGTAGTGAACAAGCTCCGCGGCACCGTCAATGTGTTGGCCGTCAAGGCTCCTGGCTTCGGCGATCGCCGCAAAGCCATGCTCCAAGACATCGCCATTTTGACCGGTGGTACCTTGATTAGCGAAGAAGTCGGCCGCAAGCTCGACAGCGCTACCATCGAAGACCTCGGCCGCGCCCGCCGCGTGGTGTCAGACAAAGACAACACCACCATCATCGAAGGTAACGGCAACGAGAAGGCCATCAAAGCCCGTATCGAACAAATCCGCAACCAAATCGAACAAACCACCAGCGATTTCGATCGCGAAAAGCTCCAAGAGCGCTTGGCCAAACTGGCCGGCGGTGTGGCCGTCCTCAAGGTCGGTGGCGCTACCGAGCCCGAACTCAAGGAAAAGAAGCACCGCGTCGAAGATGCCTTGTCAACTGCACGCGCAGCTGTCGAAGAAGGTATCGTCCCCGGTGGTGGTGTCGCCTTGATCAACGCCATTCCCGCCCTTGACGACGTCAAAGTCGCTCACGAAGACGAAGTCTTTGGTATCCGCATCTTGCGCCGGGCCCTCGAAGAGCCCATGCGTATCCTCGCCCGCAACGCCGGCGAAGAAGGTTCGGTTGTCATCGATGCCGTCCGCCGCGTCCAAAAGGAAAAGAACGACACCAACTATGGCTACAACGTCATGACCGGTGAGTTTATTGACCTCGTCCGCGAAGGTATCATCGACCCCGTCAAGGTAACCCGTAGCGCCGTCCAAAACGCAATCTCGATTGCAGCGCTCATCTTGACCACCGATGCCCTTATCGCCGATGTGCCCGAAGAAAAATCCTCAGCTCCCATGCCTGGTGGCGGTGGCATGGACTTCTAGTCCATCCCTAAACCATCATTACCGCATCGGTACGCACAATCTGTGCGTGCTGATGCGGTTTTTTAATACCATCTTTACACCAAAAATGAGATAATCAATTATACTAACGGTATCTTTAAATCCCTTTTCCTCTATTACACGACGATTCGCCATAAATTAAGTGATCCTCATCTATGCGCAAAAGCCGAAATACATTGTATGCCCAAACAGTGGCATTTGTTACCCGCTATACCAACATTTCTATCCCCAGAACCCATACCACGCGCTGGGTGTTTTGGGTATGTTGTGCGTTTTATCTCTTTACCGCAAGCGGTCATACCTATTCGCCCGATGAAGAAACCATGTACGCCGTCACCCGCTCTATCGTAGAAAACGGCCGGGTTACCATCGATGCGAGTGCCGATCAACCACTCGCCGCCTTGCGCACCGGGTTTAGCGGTGGGCGCGTTGCACCCTACGGCATCTTGCCCTCATTTATTGCAGTGCCGTTTTATTTTGTGGGGACCCTATTTACAGAGCCCAACACACTCAAACAATGGGATTTGACCCATTTGCTTGTATCACTCGTCAATGTCCCCATCTCGGCGGGATGTGTGGCACTATTCATGCGGCTCTTGCAACGCCTGCGCATGCCGCGTACCAGTATCCCCATCCTCACTATTGCCTATGCGATTGGTTCATTGACGTGGCCATATGCCCGTACATTTTTCTCTGAACCACTCACGGCACTTTTGTTGTTGTGGAGCCTTGAATCAGCAGTCGCGAGCCACAAACGCCTATCGAGCCATACCAGTAGTATCATATTGAGTGGGTTTATGGCGGGATGTATCATGCCCACACGTATCGCAGCCACAGTCACCATTCCGATTGTGTTGCTGTATATCGTCTATATGAGTACCCCGCAAAACCGCCTGCGTACATTTATGCTCTGGTGTGCCGGATGCATTCCAGGTGGGGTGTTGTTTTTGTTCTATAATTTTGCCCGCTTTGATGTGCCGATGGCAACCGGCTATTCGTCTGAAACCAACGCCTTTATCACCCCCATCCTTGTTGGGCTCAACGGTTTGCTCATCCATCCCGTCACAGGGTTAGTATGGTATATGCCACTGATGCTGTTTGCGCCGATTGGGGCCTGGCGCTTATGGGTGCGCCGCCCCAATGTGGTAGTGTTGTGTCTCGCCTTAATCACGAGCCATGTAGGGCTTTATGCTGGCTGGAATGCCTGGGATGGCGGCGGTGTGTGGGGACCGCGCTTCCTCGTCCCCATCGTGCCCTACATCCTCTGTCTCTGTAGCGGTGTTTGGCGCAAACCACAACTCACATTCCATCATATTGCCTACCCATTACTAGGGGTGAGTATTATCATCAATCTCTTGGGCTGTATGGTCAATTTCAACATCGATAGTAATTTACCCGGGCCCCAGCCGACACCTATTATTACCCATCTGTTGTTGGCGGGTCAACGCCTCACTACCGCAATCACCCCCAATCAGACCTGCACCATTCGTGATGGCTGGTATGCCAGTGAATCAGCGAGTGGGAACTTGGTACAACGCAGTGGCGCTCGTGGCACCATTGAATGCCGGTTGCCCCGACTAAGTGTGGTGCACTTCACCCTTGATGATCGGCGCCCCGACAACGCCCCCAAATCATACCAAGGGCTCGTGATTAATACCGCACCTGCAATGAGGATTCCCAACGGCAAAATCCGTCATATCGACTGGTTGATGCAATACGATCATGCCAACCTGATTATCACCAACAATACGTGGAATCCCAAGCTCATTGGGTATAGCGACCGTGATGATGAATTAGGCCCAGTATTGACTGACTTAACCGGCACACCCAACCCCATCACCATCCGCAATGCCACCATTATGCCCATACCAACTCCCCCCAAAGAGCGCTGGGCATGGTACTACAACCCCACCAATCAACATGTAGTTGATTGGTGGGGCTGGTATATCCAATTTACGACGCTGGCAACATGGACCTGGTATATCGTCGCAACGTGGGGGGGCTTAATAATCGGGTGTTTGCTTCTCGCCTACCGCCGCGCCACCCGCGCCCGCAGACCACGCTGACCCGTGATTGGTGCTTGGGTATACAAGCGTTGTACTTCATGTGCCACCGCCACCGCCGCATCAGGCATGCCCAAATGCTGAGCCGCATGCCCCATGGTGTCACGCATGGCTTGATGGCTGAGCAACATCGTCGCATACGTCACAAACTGATTGGCGTCAGCCGCATGCAAACCAGCACCTGCTTGCATCGCAAAAATGCGATTGCCTTCCTCTTGACCAGGTGCCTCACCATAAAACACCATCGGCTTACCCGCCGCCATACACTCACTCACTGTCAAACCACCTGCTTTTGAGGCAACCACATCAGCCGCATGCAACAAATCAGGCAATGCCACAAAATCATAAATATGCGTCGGGTGTTGCCATGGATATGCCCGTAGATCTTTGGCTAATGCCTGATTACGCCCCGCCACAATCACTAATTGATGGGTAGTCGTTGCTGCATCAAGGGCCCGCGCCATCTCAACCACCGGCCCAATCCCGGCGCCACCACTCAACAACAACAAGGTCGGTAATGATTCATCCCAGCCCAAATTACGCCGCAATAGCGCTTGGGGCGCCCGGGCATACCCAAAGGCCGGATTAATCGGCAAGCCCGTATGCACCACCCGCTGCATGTCAATCCCGCACTTAATCGCTTTGTCACGCACGATTAATGATGGGACTGCCACGCAATCATCGTGGACATTAAACCACGCCCGATGCACATTACCTAAATCAGTGACGACCGTCATTAGTTTGGGTAATTGCCATGGTTTAAAGGTACCCGAAATAATTCGGGTAAGTAATGGATAAACACTCACGACCACTGTGGGTTGATGCGTCATCAATAATGACGCCAACGAGCGCCGGATCGTCCCCGCTAACGAATATTCTAAAAACAAATCGAGCCCCGGCGCATCGGTCAAGCCATGGGCAAATGCATATTGTTCGGGCGAACGATTTACCATGTCCAAATAAAAGCGCTCAGCCCGTTCGAGCGTCCGTGATGCTAACGGATGATGTGCAGGGTTTACGACGATGGTTTTTGCGAATCCACGAACTTGTTGTTCAATCGCAGCAGCCGCACTACGATGTCCACTCCCAGCATCACTGGTCAAAATCATAATCGACGAGGATGTAGTCATTGGCACTCTCTTTTTCACCAAAATTCCGTATACTAAAGCTGTGCAATAAATGCACAGGTTTAGTGTAGTCTGTTTATGTTAAGATTTGCTGAACGTTTTATAAGATTTTGGTTCAAGTATTGCGATACCAATGATAGCGGCAATAGGTAAGGTTGTGTAGTACACTGTAAATAATCTCTTTGTTTTTAAGGTTGTACATGCTTACCCCCAAACTCTTCCGGCAAACAGTAATCAATCATACCCGCCAGACGCCCCGTATCGACCCCGTATGTCCGCATGCGCCACCCAATGACATGTGTGGTGGGTGTACGTTTCAAGATATTGCCTATGTTGACCAAATCGCCGCCAAAGGCCAAGCCTTGGCCGATTTATGGCAAACGCAGCTCCCCGCTGATATCCCAACGCCTACGGTCATCGCCTCACCCGACCCATTGACGTACCGCACCCGCATGGATTTCATCTCCAGCAAAGGGCGCTTTGGGTTGCGCCGCGGTGGCAAATTCAATTACATCATCGACCTCAGTACCTGCCACCTCATCCCACCAGCCGCCTTTGACATTGCCCAGCAAACCTGGCAACAAACCCAGGCGTTGGGATTGCCCGACTACAATTTACGGAGCCACGAAGGCTTTCTACGCTACATCATTGTGCGCCGGAGCCCCGACAATCGTTATATGATTGTGTTGCTTACTAGTGCGCCAACTGATGAATACACCGTCGCCATGGAACAAGTAGCCCAAACCACCTTGGCACACCCCGATGTCCACAGCGTGCATTGGCTTCGCAACGATGGTCCTTCCGACGTGTCATTTGGTACTCTCTATCGCCACTGGGGCGAAGCATTATTACCAATGCGCGTCGGCGATAATACGTTGTTTATCGGCCCAAATACATTTTTCCAAAATAACATCTACTTACTCGATGCCTTGCTCGCTGCCATCAAAACCGCCGTCGGCAATGCCAACCACGTCGCTGATTTGTATGGGGGCGTCGGCACCATCGCCCTCAGCCTCGCCGCCCACGTCGGACAGGTGCATTGTGTCGAATCAGTGGTCGAAAGCATTGAGCTCTGCCATCACAATATTGCAGCCTCCAGCCACACCAATGTGACGGCCGAAGTCGCCGATGTGGCAGATTTTTTACGCACGACAACCCGCACGTTTGATACGATTGTCGTTGATCCGCCCCGTGTCGGATTGGGTGCAGATGTCTGTCGTGAGATTTTGCGCCTCGCCCCGCAAAAATTAATCTATGTTTCATGTAATCCATTATCACAACTCAGTGATGCCGCCATCCTTACCGAGGGGTATCGCCTAGTATCGTTGCAAGGGTACGATATGTTCCCGCAGACACCGCATTTTGAAACATTGGCTATTTTTGAGCGCCTTAATACCTAAACAGGATGCCCGATGATTCCGATTCGTCCAGACATTCTCTGCCCACGCTGTCGACGCATTAATTCGCGCCGAGCCACCGTTTGCAGATATTGCACCCAGGCCCTCGGCTTTGTCGATGGCAACAACTGTTATTTTTTGGTGCGGGTCATCAAAACCGGCGGCCAAGCCGTTATTTTTGAGGCCATCGATGACAATAGCCACCGCACCTATGCCATCAAAGAAATCGCCTTGCCCCTCGACCCCGATCAAGCCCTTGAGGCCTTCCAACGCTGTGCCGTCGAAGCACGATTACTCGCAACGCTGGCACATCCTGGCATTCCTCATTTTTATAGTTGTATTATCGAAAACGGCCGGGTCTATATCATCATGGATATGGTGCGGGGCACCGACCTCGAAGATGTCTTGCGCCAACGTGGCCAGATGAGTGAACGTGAAGTCCTCTCTATCGCGAGCCAAGTCTGCGATATTTTGTATTATTTGCACCACCAAGCCAATTCCGTGGTCTTCCGCGATGTCAAGCCATCCAATATTATGTTTGACAGCGATGGGTTTGCGACGATGATTGATTTTGGGATTGCCCGCTTTACCAATAGTCAACGTGGGGTCGTGATGGGTACCCCTGGCTATGCGCCACCCGAACAATACCGCGGTGATGTTTCTGTGGCATCAGATATCTATGCCCTCGGGGCGACCATGCATCATTTACTCACTGGGCGCGACCCGCGTGGCCAAAAACCCTTCTCGTTCCCACCGGTACGTGACCTCGCCCCCCAGGTCTCGCAGCTCACCGCTGATGTGGTGCAACGTGCGCTCCAACTCAACCCCAACGAACGCTTTCTCAGTGCACTCGATATGCGGGCGGCCATCCGGGCAGTCATTCGGAGCGAAGATACCAACATCCTGCCAATCATCCGTGATACTTCCCCCATCCCCACCCGTGCCATCATTAGCGCGAGTAGTGGCCCCAATATTACCCATGCGCTAGGGGAAGCACAATACACCACCAACGTGATTACGCCATCAGATGCCCAACAACATATCGCTACCAATGAATTATCGTTTGTCCCGCAAGAAGTACCGAGTGCCCCGCCATCACCCACACCCAAAGTCAACAATTCCCCGGCGCGGCGGCCAGCATTTTTCACCCAGCGTATCCTAATTGCAGTCGTATTGCTACTCTGTTTTATCGGCGGCGGGATTTGGTTTTTTCGATCGCCAACCCTCAATTGGCAAGCAAATACGCCGCAACGGATATCGGTGTCACTCACCGTCGACATTACCGCAGATGCCGATATCGATATTGCCTTCGCCAAAGCCTATAGCGACTATATCCGCACCACCTATGGCACCAATATGCAAATCACGAGCACGCCCCATTTCCTTGGGCGACCACCCGAAGCAATACGCCAAAATGCCGATGGCACCACCCACTACCAAGGAATTATCGTCGCCGATATTGCCCCAAAATCACCACAACCCTAATTGCTGACGACTCCCCGCCATTGGTACCACTGTCGCTTGATCAATTAACCACGGCATGCGCGGATGGTGTGTCATGGCCTGATAGGCAGTATCGGCGGCGGTGGTCAGCATAAATACCCGGTCGGCCACCACGATGCCGTGGATGCCATGGGTAATACCAAACCACACCCCTTGTTCGTATCCTGCAGTCACGAGGATTTGGACGAACTGGGGGTGATGGTGTTGCCACTTGCCCGCAACCACACTTTCTTTTTGAGCCCACGCGGTGGCTGGTAACCCCGCCACTTCGTTGCGATTACCCCAGCGCCACAATGCCAGCCCCCCCGTCGCATCACGTACCGGCAATACCGGCGTCCCTGCCCAGTAGCGCGCTTCATATTCCCCAGCCGTTGGCGCTATTGGCGTCGCTCCGGTGAGTAACGGATCGTGCGTATCATGCCAAGAAAAACGGGCCGCACCACACATCATTTACCTCATCCTAATGCATAAAAATCGTTACTTCGTATAACTTATTACCTACGCCAATCGAGGCCGTACACTGGTTGTTTTACGGTACATTGATCCGTCATTATCGATAATCAATTTTACACGCACATTGACCATGCATAGCGCTAGTATGTACCCGTTGGGCACGCGGCGTGGCCCACGTTATGCATTGAAATTATTGCATTTGTGTGTCACCCTCATGCGCCGTCCGCACACCATAATGGCGAGGAAGATACCGCAATCGATGGTATCTCCACCTATTTTTGGTATTCCCCATCCAGAATATATGGTATCTGGTAGCCCGTTTAATACTATCGTCGCATAATTTTGTGATGATATAGACCAATAATATTAGGTTATTTCGAGAATGAGAATATTGCCCAAATGCCGCCAAATGTGCTGTAGCGTAACAACATCTTTCTATTATTTTCGTTTAAATATTTTATTATTTGGGTGTATATTCACTCGAATTCAGACGAGAGCGGGTGGGTTGATCCTGTTTTGTGTGCTGGTTTGCCCCTCACCGTGGGGTATCTAGGTGCAGTAAAAACGGGATTTACCGCTTGCAAATGCACAATTTGCGTTGTATTTTTTTGTGTGCGTTGAAAATAGTAGGCTAATCAAATACACGGATGTGTGTGGTTTTGCAAAAAAATATAGCGTACAAGTGTTTTTTAATAGATGTACGTGATTAAAAAAATTACAGTATAGTGAGAAAAAAACACTCCAGCAGATAATATTGCACATAGTATTTTGTGGAAAACACAAAAAAAATCGCCAATCGTCGCACGTAGCTGGTAGCACATACTACGAGGAAGGGTCTTGACAAAAGGAATAAAAAAGCGCAATATATATACGAATCGACTGATTAATTTTACTTTTGGCGGTTATATGTAAAAATTAATCTCATTTCAATGTCGATTTGAGTAGGTATTATTTAAGTATGCCAAAATATGCGAGAGTAATCTGCAATTTGGTGTTTGGAGGTGCGTTGACGGACTTAAGTGTCAAGATTATAATTAATCTTAACTACAAATGCTCGCAAATTCCGTACAAACAAATGCGTTAAACAAATGTTACACGCGACAAGTGTGTGTTTTTCGTAGATACACACAAAAATCACACGAAGGAAAGAAGTTAAGATGAATTTACTGCCCGAATTGTTGTCATCACAGTACTCACTGGTATACAACATCCTGAGTTTTACTATTGCTAGTATGGGCGCTTCATTCGTGTTCTTCTTGATGGCCCGCCAACAAGTTGGTGTTACGTATCGTCCAGCCCTTCTTTTCTCTGCGTTGGTTGTCGGTATCGCTTGTTATCACTACTTCCGGATTTTCGATAGCTTTGAATCAGCATATGCATTGGCTGATGGCGTTTACAAGCCAAGCGGCAAGCCTTTCAATGATGCGTATCGCTATGTCGACTGGATGTTGACCGTCCCCCTATTGCTGGTGGAATTGGTCGCTGTATTGCATCTAGCCAAAGACGTGAGCCGCAAAATGCTCGTGAACCTCATCATTGCAGCTGTTTTGATGATTGGTCTGGGGTATATTGGCGAAGGCGAGCTTACAAACATGACGACTCGCGCCATCTGGGGCACGTTGAGCAGCATTCCGTTTGTGTACATTCTGTATGTGCTTTGGGTTGAATTGGGCACACAGGTCAAAACCCAGAGTGAGACCGTGCGTGGTTTGCTCAAAATTACCCGTGTAGTACTCGTTGCGACTTGGGGCGTTTATCCGGTCACCTACTTATTGCCCATGCTTGGTATCGATATTCAATCCTCAGTGGTTGCGATTCAAGTAGGGTATGCGTTGGCAGACGTGGCCGCCAAATGTGGCTACGGCTTGTTGATCTTTTTCATTGCTCGCGCCAAGAGCGAAGAAGACGGCAGTTTGCCAGTAGCATAGTCGGTCTCCGTTTGAACCTAGGCTTTCACTATATGAAAGCCTAGGTTCATCGTTTAGAAAGCAGAATTAGCATGATGAGACAACAACCGTGGCTGAGACTATTGGGTAGTGTCGTCGTTGGTGCAGTGCTTGGCGGTTTGTTTGGTGTCGTGTTTGGCTGGATCGCTTCTTGGTTTTCAAATGGTCCTGATGTATGGCAAGGTATCCGCGAATCTGCGCCATGGTTCGCAGTGATGGGTATCGTTGCAGGGTTCTTGATGAGCATTGAAAAGCAGTAATGTTGATAATTGGCAAAAAATATCCTCCGTGCACTGAAACAGTAATTAATCAACGAAAAATACAATACCTACGCTAAAACCCCAGCCCACCACGTCATTCCATGCCGGTTGCAATGGCAACCGTAGAGACGTAGCAGGCTGCGTCTAAATTTTTGGATTAACCCAAACTCAGGGTATACTAGTATATAGAGAAACAGGCCTACGTTTTGATATTAACGGTACTACAATGAACGATTTTGTGCATCTTCACGTCCATTCCGAATACAGCCTGCTAGACGGCTATGCCACTATCAACGGCATCGTCAAACGTGCCGCCGAGCTGGGCATGGATAGCATTGCCGTCACTGACCACGGGGTCATGTACGGCGCCATTGATTTTTATAATGCCGCCAAAAAAGCCAACGTCAAACCGATTATCGGGCTCGAAGCCTATATCGCACCAAAAAACCGATCCGACCCCACCCAACGCGGCTCACGCAACTATAATCACCTGCTCTGCTTAGCCACCGACATGACCGGCTACCGCAATTTGGTCAAACTCACCACCAAAGCCCACCTCGAAGGAATGGGCTCCAAGGGGATTTTTGCGCGGCCGCGTATCGACCGCGAATTGCTCCTCAA
>CAISXI010000033.1 GCA_903889425.1 uncultured Roseiflexaceae bacterium
CTTCATTCGCGAGCAAGAAATCTGGACCCCTGCCCAAATGACCGAACGAGGCACACTGCTTGCAAAACAAGCCGTGAATGTGTGGCCGAGTCTGCAGGTAGATTCAAATGCCGTCCGACAAGATGAACTCGAAGAGCTACAGGCACAAGCTCAACAATACAGTGTCGACACTATCGGTTTTGACAGCGATGCCCGTGCATTATTCGATGCACTCCAACCACAAATTATGGCACTCGCGCCGGATATCATCCAGCTATGTGGTACTCGCACGGTCGTTTACCGTGTCTATGACTACTTCCTCGAAATTATCCCACGTACCAAGTATATTCTCCTCTTAATCAATATCGATTATGTAGAAACCGATGACCCCACAAAACTCGCCCGTGATGCGAGTGACTTGGCATTCATCACACATGCGAGTGAGTCGGGGGGCGTTGTTGTTTCACTAAAAGATATGACACAAATTCCAGCCGCAATGCATATCATTCAGCAAGCCTATGAACGTATCACAGAGTGATTAGCTTGTATCTGATTCATTAACTCGACAGCGTTAAAACATCACAATAGTCACCAGGTAGACCCGAATACACACTAGGTAGACCCGAATACACACTAGGTAGACCCAAATACACACCAGGTAGACCCAAATAGTCACCAGGTGCTGGATACTATTCTTATACGGTTCACCATAATTACTCTTGCGAGCAGGGTAGTGTGCGCTACACACAGATTGTCATGCTGGAATCAAAGCTCAGCAGCAAAACGCATCTAACGCACTGCCAAGTTACTACTGATGCATCACATTGCATATCGTAGTACGCTATACTGTCACAAACACAGATGCATTACGGAATAACACCATCCAAAATACGTCTATCCATCGAAAGACACGTCTATGACCCACCTCACCTACAATGAAGACCAACTGGTCGAACAACCGGCGCTCCAGCTCCTCGCCGAGCTGGGCTGGCAGGTCATCAACGCCCGTGACGAAGTGCTCGGCCCGAACGGCACGCTCGGTCGCGAAAGCAAAGTAGATGTGGTGCTGTGGCCACACCTAACGGCCGCATTGCAACGCCTCAACCCGCAGGTAGCGCCGGTAGCACTCCAAAGCGCAGGCGAATTATTGCAACGCCATCGTGGCGGGATGGAAGGTGTGGCAGCCAACCGTGAAATCTATGCGTTGCTGAAAGACGGAATCCCGGTATCACTCACTGACCCACGTACCGGTGCAAAAATGACAGAACGGGTGCGTGTCATCGATTGGCAACAGCCCAACAACAATCATTTTGTGGCAGTCAGCCAATTCACCATCAAAGGCCCCATGTACGAATGTCGCCCCGACGTGGTCTGTTTTGTCAATGGCTTGCCGTGGCTGGTACTCGAATTCAAAAAACCCCAAGTGGCAGTCCAAACTGCCTTTGACGAAAATATTAGGCACTACAAAGACGCCATCCCCCAGTTGTTTTGGTACAACATGGCCATCATCGTCTCCAACGGTACTGCCAGTCGCATTGGCACCATTAGTGCCAGTTGGGAGCGGTTTGGCGAATGGAAGCGCATCGCCCACGAAAAAGAGGAGCGGCGCGTGTCACTCGACGTGATGCTCCGCGGCGTCTGCGATCCGACGCGCTTGCTCGACCTGTGCGAAAACTTCGTGCTTTTCTCCGAAGCCGGTGCGGGTACCGTCAAAATCCTAGCCCAAAATCATCAGTACCTCGGCGTCAATAATGCGATTACCTCGATGACCGCTGCCCGCAACATGGGGCATGGGCGGGCAGGCGTCTTTTGGCAGACCCAAGGGAGTGGCAAAAGTCTAGCGATGGTCTTTTTTGCCCAAAAGGTGCTCCGTACCATCCCGGGCAACTGGACGTTTGTGGTGGTGACGGACCGCATCGAGCTCGACGATCAAATCGCCAAAACATTTGCGTCGGTGGGGGCATTGACCCTCGGTAGTCAACAATCACATGCCACTAGTAGCGCACATTTACGCCAACTCCTGCGTGGCAACGAGCGCTACGTCTTTACCCTCATCCACAAATTCCAGACTGCAGAAATGCTCACTGACCGTAGCGACGTGATTGTGATGGCCGATGAAGCCCATCGTAGTCAATACGACACCCTCGCTATGAACATGCGCGCCGCCCTGCCCCAGGCCATGTTTTTGGCGTTTACGGGTACCCCGCTGATTGCCGGCGAAGAGCGCACCCGTGAAGTGTTCGGGGATTATGTATCAATCTACGACTTCAAACAATCCATCGAAGACGGCGCCACCGTCCCGCTTTACTACGAAAATCGCACCCCCGAGCTCAAAATCGCCAACCCGCTGTTTGATGACGAGATGCAAAACATCATCGACGCAGCCGAACTAGACGACGAACAAGAGGCCAAACTGGCCCATGATTTGGCGCGCCAGTATCATCTACTGACCCGTGATGATCGGCTTGAAACAATCGCACGTGACATCGTGCGCCACTTCCTCGGGCGGGGTTTTGTGGGTAAAGCCATGGTGGTCTCAATCGACAAAATCACCGCCGTGCGCATGTACGACAAAGTGCATCACCATTGGCAAGTTGAGCGAACGAATACCAAAGACGAACTACACCGCTGGCAATACATGCCACGGAGCGATAGAGACGACACCTACGTCCAGCGCCTCGCCGAACTCCAAGCGCGCTACGACATACTCCAGACCACGGACATGGCGGTGGTCGTATCACCTGGCCAAAACGAAATCGCCCAGATGCGCACGCACGGGCTCGACATCGAGCCACATCGGCGCCGCATCAATGAATCGCAACCAAAACTCGACGAAAAGTTCAAAGACACGCAAGATCCGTTGCGGATTGTCTTTGTCTGTGCCATGTGGCTGACTGGCTTTGATGCGCCCAGCTGCTCGACGATATACCTCGATAAACCGATGCGCAATCATACCCTGATGCAGACCATTGCCCGTGCTAATCGCGTTTACCCCGGCAAACACAGTGGCATCATCGTCGATTACGCCAACGTATTTGCGGCACTCGAGCGCGCGCTCGCACTCTACGGTGCCTCAGCGACCGGCGCCTCGCCCATCAAAAACATGCAGGAGCTCGTCGCTGAATTACGCACGGCGGTCGCAAATCTCGAGCGCTTTTGTGCCCAGCATCAGGTCATTTTGACAGACATCCATGCACAACCCAGTGCGAGCATGGCACGCCTACAAGCCATCAACGACGCCGCAGAGAAACTCATCAATCCCGAAGATGTGCGCCGGCAGTTTATGGGGCATGTGCGCCTCACCACCACCTTGTATCAGGCGGTAAAACCAGATCCGGCAGCCAGTGAATTTGCCATTCCCATGACCGTTGCCCAGACACTGCGTGATGCCATCAACACGGCACTTCACCCCAACCCCATCGATACCAGTGACGTCATGGCTGCGATTGCCAAATTGCTCGATCGCTCAATCACGGGCATCGCAGTTGGCGAAAGTTCACGGCCACCACTCGATCTTTCAAAAATCAATTTCAACGCATTGTCAGCGCGATTTCGCACATCGCCACACAAACAACTCGACATCGAGGCCCTCAAAGCGGCGATTCAGCGCCAAATCGAGCGTATGATTGCCGAAAATCCAACCCGGATTGATTTCTTGGAGCGCTTCAAAGCGTTGATTGATAGTTACAACAATGGCAGTCGCACCATCGAAGATCTTTTTGATGCGCTCGTGGCACTCGCCGATAATCTTAGCGATGAGCAACAGCGCCACGTACGTGAACATCTGGAAGAAACCGAACTCGTGATTTTCGACATTTTGACACGCCCTGCTCCGGCGCTCTCGGTCCAAGAACGCGACCAAGTCAAGCGCGTGGCCCGTGAATTGTTGGCACGCATCCAAGAGACACTCGTCCTCGAGTGGCGCCAGCGTGTGGTTACTCGCGCCCGCGTCCAGCTAAAAATTCAACAGGTACTCGATACCGAACTACCAGCCGCATACGACAAATCGTTGTTCACCGAGAAGTGTCAGGCTATCTTTGCACATATTTCTGCCAAATATGTGGCGTAGACAACTCATCCCGCCGCATGCCTATGCTGTGGCAAGCCCTAGGAGATTCCACGCCATACGAAGGAGGAAGTGTGAAGTATAAAGGAGGAAGTGA
>CAISXI010000034.1 GCA_903889425.1 uncultured Roseiflexaceae bacterium
GCAAAGGTCCCGCCGTACAAGCGTTGCGCGCCCAATGCGACAAGCGCCTCTATGCCCAAGTCATGAAAGAATACCTCGAGGCACTGCACAATCTCGACCTGCGTCAAGCCATGATTGAACGCATCGTGCCACTTGCGCCCAGCACAGACCCACGCGCCGCCCGCTTCCACATTTACACGCATACCGGGCGGGTAGTGGCGGCGCGGGCCGTAGTCCTCACCAGTGGTACGTTTTTGCGGGGGCGGGCCATCACTGGGCAAGCAATTTGGCCAGCAGGCCGCGCCGGCGAAGCGCCGGCAATTGCATTGGCAGATGATCTGGCCCAGCTCGGGTTCCCTACCATCCGACTCAAAACCGGCACACCACCCCGCATCGATGCCCGCAGTGTCGATTTTGATTATAGCGAACCGCAACACGGCCACCCCACCCCGGTCTGGTTTGGCCACTATTATGCCGACCAGCAGGGCTGGCTACCAGATGACGACGGACTCCCGCCCGTGGTTGCCCCAGACAGTAGGCAGTGGATTCATGGAGCCCCCAGTGCCCGCTACCCCCACCCCACTGCCAGTAACTGGCGGCCCCAATTACCTTGCTACCAAATCCATACCACGCCCGAATTTCATGACCTCATCCGAGCCAACTTACACCGCGCCCCTATGTTTAGTGGCGTCATCGAAGGAGTCGGCCCGCGCTATTGCCCCTCAATCGAAGACAAAATCGTGCGCTTTGCCGACAAAGAACGCCACCAACTCTACCTCGAACCCGAAGGGTGGCACACCAACGAAATGTATCTGCAGGGCTGCAACACCTCGCTCCCCGAAGATGTGCAGTGGCAGATGATTCGGACTATCCCAGCCCTGCGCCAGGCCGAACTGATGCGCCCAGGCTACGCCATCGAATACGATGCGGTGGCGAGTGGCGAGATTCGCGCCACCCTCGAAACCAAGCGCCTGCCCTTCCTCTTCCTCGCCGGCCAGATCAACGGCACCACCGG
The DNA here is from genome assembly GCA_903889425.1 of uncultured Roseiflexaceae bacterium. Taxonomy (GTDB): domain Bacteria; phylum Chloroflexota; class Chloroflexia; order Chloroflexales; family Roseiflexaceae; genus UBA965. The sequence goes on from CAISXI010000034.1 coordinate 995, forward strand.
CTACGAAGAAGCCGCCGCCCAAGGCATCATGGCCGGCATCAATGCGGCCCAAGCGGTAGCGGGCAAGCCCAGCGTGATTTTGCAACGCGACGAAGCCTATATCGGCGTACTCATCGACGATTTGGTTACCCGCGACATCCACGAACCCTACCGCATGTTTACCTCGCGGGCCGAGCATCGCCTGTTGCTCCGCACCGATAACGCTGACCTGCGCTTGACGCCCACTGCGGGAGCGCTCGGACTTGTACCCGATCGGCGTGTCAACGCAGTCGCTGAGCGCCAAGTAATGATTACCCAGCATGCAGACGCACTCCGTCAGCGCCGGGTCTTCCCATCGGTCATTACCAATCAGGCACTCGTTGCCGCTGGACTCGATCCGATTTCGCACGAAGGTACTGCTGCCGAAATATTGGCCCGCCCCACCAGTCGTTACGCACAACTCCAACAAGCGCTCGAATTACCCAAATTGCCTGAGAGCGTGGTTGAAACCCTCGAAATCGAAATCAAATACGGCGGCTATCTGGTCAAACAACAACGCCAAGTTGCCCGCGTGCAACGCATGGAGCGCCTCATCATCCCAGCCAACCTACCAATGACGCACCTCAGTGGTATGCGCAACGAAGCCCGCCAAGTGTTGCAACGGGCTCAACCCGCCACTATTGGGCAGGCTTCGCGCCTGGCCGGCATGACCCCTGCCGATATTTCGTTGCTGATTTTGGCTATCGAAAAACACCACACCGTGCCCAATGACACGGTGTGATCACAAAAAACGGATTATGCCCCGTGATTATTCGCTACGTTGTACCAACATCACCACCGGGGACATACCACCAACCCGTACTTGGAATTGGTCGCCGATGGTCAAACCCGGCACGTCATGCACACTGTCTTGGAGCAGACGAATCTCGTGACTAATCAGCACCATCCGCCCGCGGGGCGATAACAGGCGAGCTGCCTCGCGCATAATCGCCGGATAGAGGGTTAGATTGTTGGCATGCGTGCCGATTAATTGCCCAAACGGCAAATCAGCCATGATTAAATCAATACTGCCATCGGCCAGTGGCACCGATGTGGCATCCCAATCATGGATTGTCGCCAAATCCATCACATTGGCGGCAATCATATTGGCACGGGTACAATCTAGCGCCACCAAACTCGTGTCGCAACCCCACGCTTGTTGGGCGGCGCCAAGCCGCAAGCGCTCAATCAACAACGTCCCCGATCCACAGGCCAAATTCAAAATCGTGTCGTCGGCATACACACCAGCAAGGCGCACCATGCTGGCAGCCACGGCGGCGTTTAAGGCGCCAGGGTAGTTGCTTACCCGCCACGCCCGCGTCCCCAGTGGGCGGGGGGTTAGCCGCAACAACACGTCCCAGCCCGTCGGGCTAGGGCGAATACGCACTTGCAAATCGCCTTCGCTGGGCACCACGCGTAATTTGAGTCGCTCAGCCAGGGTCGTGGCGATACGTTGCATGACGGCAGATTCGGCACCGGCAGCGGCCAGTTCGAGGGTAGCAAACTCGTGCTCA
>CAISXI010000035.1 GCA_903889425.1 uncultured Roseiflexaceae bacterium
TAGCTTTTGATGGCTACCAGTTGGCGCAATAGTGCCGTTACTTCGGCTAAATCATACGTAAACATAGCTGGTTATCCTTACGTTCTTTTCAAAAAATCTAGCACCATAGTAGCATATGCTGCTGGTGCTTCGCGGCGGATACAATGCCCCACATTCCGAATCAAGCCAATCTCCACCCACGGCGATAATTGTCGGGCTAACGCCGCTTCTTGCGCCGTCACAATCACCCTACTCGCAGGCTCACCCACCACCAACAACGTCGGCATCGTCAAGGCGGCCATCATGGTTTGCCACGCCACAAAGCGGTCTGTCTCGTTGAACGGCAAACGTGCCCCCACCTGCAGTTTGGCTTGGGCCCACGGGCGCAATTCGACTGCCTGCCAGGTGGGGTTATCGTCGGCACCACGCACGATTAACTGCTCCAGCGACAATGTTTTCATGTCATCAAGCCACGCATAAAACCCCGCATCGTTGGCGGCTGCCACATCAGGATCGACAAGTGGATTCAACATCTCCAACGGGGGATCTTCGAGCACAATCGCCCGGATCTGATCGGGGTAAGTCGTCGCGGCAGCCAAGGTCGCCATCGCCCCCATCGAATGCCCAATCACGCTGGGGCGCACCAGTTGAAGTGCGTCGATGACGTTACGCATGTCGGCGGCCAAGTCATGTGGGGCATAGTGTGCCGCAGTATGCCCTGACAAACCATGGCCCCGCGCGTCATACATCACCACATCGTAGTGTGCAGTCAGTGGTTCTGCAAAGGCCTGCCAACAGGCCGCATTGTCGGTCCGTCCATGTGCCAAAATCAGCGGCACGCCCAGACCCGCGCGTTGATAATGCAACGCTATCGCACCCGATTGCACAAACCCTGATTGCCATGCCGTCATCGCAATTCCTTTTTGTTTAGCACCCCATCAGCCTAGTCTACGCCCCATCGATTACTGGCGGCGCAAAAACTCGTACACCAACGCGCTATATTGCACTGGCGCTTCGCGGCGAATGGAATGCCCTACATTCCGCACCAACGCCACTTCAATGTGCGCCGACAATGTCCGGGCCTCAGCTGCTGCAGCAGCCGGCACAATCGAGCCTTTGCTGGGGTCAGAACCAATTAGTAATGCCGGGACACCGATTTGAGGAATGAGTTTCTGCCAATGAATTGTGCGCTCAGGCTCGTAATCAACCACATCACTGACAAAACCAAATTGATGCTTGGATTCGGCCCAATGATGGAGCTCTTCGGCACGCCAGGTGGGGTTTTCGGCAATACAGCGCAACACCAGTTGTTCGTGATTCAGTGCTTTCAGGCTGTCGATCCAACCAACCCGCCGGGCTTTGTTTGCGGCGAATTCTGCCGCAGTCGGTACCACATCAGGGAACATGGGCGGGTCTTCCATCACTACGGCCCGCAATAATTCGGGGAACAACCCAGCGGCATGCATCGCCATCTGGGCACCCATCGAGTGCCCCATCACCACTGGTTTGACCAACCCCAATTGGGTAATCAATGCCTTGACATCACTCGCTTGATCAATTGCGCCATTGCCATGGCGGGCTTTGCCCGATTGACCATGGTTGCGGGCATCAATCAAAATCACCTCATACGAGGCCGTCAATGGCTCCGCAAAGGCCTTCCAACAATCACCGTTATCAGAGAATCCATGCGCCAAAACAATCGGCGCACCACTCCCCGCCCGTTGATAGCGAATTTTCACATCCCCCGACATAATCGTCGCTGATTGCCATGTAGTCATCATTGACCTCACTATTTTCATCACATACATCATCCACACAAATCAGCCACACACCGCCACAACTTCTTGCATCACCCATTATTTATGCAAAAAACTCCGTCGTCAGCCAAGGTTGTAACAACGCTGACAAATCGTTGGGCAACACGGTAGGCTTCATCGTCGCCCGGAGCACGACGATATGATTGGTCTGTCCCTCTACCAATATCGTCGCAGTCGCCGCCAGCAATGCCCGATAGCGAAAGGCAATTTGGCGGCTTTTGAGGGTAATCAGCTGTGTCTCAATCACCACTTCATCATCAAAGCGCGCCGGTGAGCGATAACGCACTTGTAAATCAGACAGCACCACCAACAATCCACGGGCTTCGATGTCGCCATACGGGCAGCCGGCAGCCCGCAACAAATTCACCCGCCCTACTTCAAACCACGGCACATACGCGGCATGATGCACCACCCCCATGGCATCGGTCTCGGCATAGCGCACCCGTAACGTCGACGTATGCATCATGCCACGGCTCGCCACATGGGTCCATCTGCCCCCAGCTCGACTGCCACCACACCATCGGCGTGCAAGGCACTCAAATAGGCCGAAATCCCCGAGGCAAACACCGCATACTGCGCCATGGCACTCGACGTCACGCCGAGTTCACGTTGCACCGTCGCCACCACGTGTTGCAACGATGCGCCACTACCACAGGCCGCCGTCACCATTGTTTTGCTGGTAGCAATGGCCTGGTGGTTGATTGCCAGCGTCTCAGCGATGGCATCACGCCCGGTGATCACGCCATGCCCGGGGATCCAATGCGTCACATCGAGTTGTCCCACCTGGGTCAACGAGGTGATTTGGGCATTGACGTCATGGGCATAGGGGACGCCGTATTTGGCAAGGACTGCGCCACCAAAAAAACTATCTGCCGCATAACAAATCCCCTCAACCACTACCGCAATTTGGGCCACACTATGGCCCGGCATTGGGAAGAGGGCAAACTCCACCGCACCAATCGTCAGCGTCGTCTGGGTGGCCTCGATGCGTTCGTGCACCGGGGATGGCGTCGCCATAACGAATTTATTGCGCAACGGCGCAATTGGGCTGGCGCCATACGACAAATAACTCGGCTCGAGGTAGGGGTCCTCGATAAATGGCGCTTCACGGCGGGGGGCATAAACCCGAAAGTCTTTGATATTGCGCACCAGATAATCA
>CAISXI010000036.1 GCA_903889425.1 uncultured Roseiflexaceae bacterium
AATCAACTCAGTGATTTGCTCAATGACGGCTTTGTGTCGTATCCATTTCTCTCTATTGATGGTACGGATACGACCAAAGCAATCCCAATATTGTTTGACAACACCAAAAACAGTACTAATGCCACCACGACCGCATACGGCATCAACAAGCAGGCTACGCTGGTCAAAACATTCAATTACGCCACCAGCTATGATATTTTTAAATTAAGTGGTAGCGAAATTCCGACCATGCTTGATGATGCGCTCTGTCGCAAAGATGGCAAAGCGGCAAATTGTAGTACGAGTAGTACGCTACGCAGCAAATGCGATAACAACAATACGACAGTGGCGTGTCGACCGGCAGTGATTGTACTCACCGAAAACAGCGACCGTACTGCAAACATGGGGAGCGGCAACAACATTGACTTTAGCGGGATCGAAAATACGGTTACCCGGGTCAAAACGGGAATGTTGTTCAAAATCAAAGCGGGTAAATGGCAACAAGCCGAGTCCGATGATTTGGCGAATGAATTTGTGGCGATTCAACAAGGGCAACCTGCCGCAGCCAATCCATCGTCGGCAAAATTGAGCGACACAGAATGGAATGCACTCCAGCAACAATTAATCCTTTCAAGTATCACATCGTTTTCTAATCCAGAATCAAATGCCTACCCGACGACACTTGCGGCATCATTGTTAACAGGAATAACTCAAAAAACCTTTGACTACGCACCAATCAGCGATTGGGGAAGTGCCAACACCGACATCTACAAAAAATTCCAACCAACACTCAACAAAATATTCACCAAATTGCGTGAACAGAGTGAGGCCCGTATCGAAAAAACAGGTGAGTATGCAAAGTATAGTGAAAAAGGAGTGGGTACAATTACCTCAGGACTAATCAAAAAAGTAAATGCACTCGGAGCCGCCAGATTTAGCCTGGATCTTGTGATTGACAATATAGGAGACCCTGCAGATTTAGCCAAATATAAGGGAGCGGGGAAAGTAGCGAAAGCCGGTACCGCAATGTCATACATCGGTACCGCATTACTCGTCGCAGGTTCAATCACCGAGGCCACAGGAGTAGACCCAGAAATCACCAAGGCGATTAACATTTCAGGACAAGCCGCCTTGACTGCTTCTGCGTTAATCGAGTTAGTCAGTGCAGTCAAAGTATATAATGCGGCCAAGTCAGCCGCAGGCGGCATCAAGGCAGCGAGTAGCGCAGTGAGCACTGCCGCCAATGCCGCCAAAACTGCAAGTAGCTTCGCCAAGAAACTAGGGATAGCAGGGGCGGTGATTGGGGTGGCGATTACCGTGGTATTTGGGATTATGGCAGCCGTCAATGCCGAATACGGCTGGCAGAAAGCCAATGCCATTTCGAGTATGATTGGCACCACCTTAGCCATTGCCTTTGTGTTGGTACTCAGTGCAATTCCAATTGTTGGACAGTTGATTGGGGCGGTGATTGCCGTCTTGGATGTAATCGCAGCCCTAGCCTGTAGCGCCCTCAGCGAAAAAGAGCAACGCAGTACGGCCGGCAAATGGTTGTGTGGGGGGGTCACCGGCGTCCTCGCCAATCTATTTACACCGTATGCCTCAAATATTGTGGTAGACCCCGATGATGCGTGGTCGCACTATATGAAGGTGGAGAGTAGCAACGATACGTCGCTGAGCACACCGACGTCCGGATTCCGGGTGGGGAATAGTATTACGAGTGGACTCAAAGTCACCGACTATATTGAGCGCATGCCGTTTCCTTCTACCTGGATGGCATTGCCATATTTTTGGCAGTGGAATATGCAAGACACCCGTGAAGCATCGTTTAACTATGCCCTCGGTACCACCCAAACAAACATGGCGTATAGTATTTCGACGGGGTCACAATTAGGGTCATGGCAAGCAAACATTCCATGTGTTTCCACTGAACCTAATTGTATGTATTATTCCGATGGCGCAAAAACTTATACGTGGCGCAAAAGTATTACGGTCAATGCAACCTCGCCATTTACGCAATCAGGTATCAATGTCACTATGCCCGATTTGTACCTGTCGACGACTTTCAAAGTACCCCAACAAACCTGTGTTCTTGTTTTTCCTTTTCCACCAATTACGGCCTGTTGGATCGAAACCCACACGGCCAACCCCAAATATGTCAACATCAATGAAGACAGCAAAACCAAGTACGATATATTCCCACAGACCATTAACGAATTCATCGCGTTGCGTTCCAAAGAGAATGGATATACGTTTAGTTGGTCAGATGATAC
>CAISXI010000037.1 GCA_903889425.1 uncultured Roseiflexaceae bacterium
ACTCGCAAGTGTGGGTGACATCAACATCATCGTGCCATCAGGCCAAGAGCAAAGTTTGGCGCAAACCCGGGCCTTTACGGTGATGCAAATGGGCGCATTAGGGGTGATTTGGATGCTTAGTGGCCGGTCGTTGACCGAGCTGAGTGGTCTGCCTGATGTTGCTGCTGATGTGATGCAACGTTACCAGACGCAATGCCTCGAAATTGGCAAAAACCCCCACTATCACAGCTTTTATTTCTTGGGGAGCGGTTATCGCTATGGCCTTGCCAGCGAAGCCAGCCTCAAGATGAAAGAAATGTCGCTCACCATTAGCGAACCATTTCATCATATGGAGTTCCGCCATGGACCCCAATCAATGGTCGATGCCAATTCACTCGTAATTGGAATTGGATCCAAAGGCATGCAAGCCACAGAACAAGCGGTCTTGGCGGATATGCGCAAACTTGGTGGGCAGACCTTGGCGATTGGGCCGACCAGCGATTGCGACATGCACTGGGATTCCGCAATCGATGATGCCCTGCAAGGGATTATTGCGTTACCGCTGTTACAAACTATCGCCTATGCACGGGCTACCTCACGGGGACTTGACCCGGACAATCCGCACAATCTCAATGCGGTAGTCGTGCTGTAGCGGCACGAATCGTCGGGGATGATTCGTGAACCGATATCGTGAGTCGCAATGTCGCGTATGTACATGAGGAGGTTTTATGCGTTCCTATTCACCTGTCCGCTGGCTCGTACTCATCATGGCACTGGTTTTGGCAAGCTGTAGTGCCGCAGCCCCAGCCGCCCCAGTCGCCGAACAAGTCACCATTCGCATGTGGTCACACCAAAACTCGGCCTTCAACAAGGTCAATCAAGAATTGATTGATCAGTTCATGAAGGAAAACCCCAACATCATCGTCAAGTACGAGACCTTCCCGTACGACCAATTCATCCGAACCCTGCAAACCTCGATGCCTGCCGGCACCGAAGCCGATGTCATCGAAATGTTCGGTTCGTGGGTCTGTAATTATGCCACTGGTGGTCGCCTCCAAGAAACTCCGGCTGAGGTGATGAGTTACACCAAAGCCCAAGAGATTTTTTACAAAGCACCCCTCGATGGCTACTACTGCGACGGTAAGTTGTACGGCATGCCCAACGAATACAACTTGGAGTACAGTGGCGCACTCGTAAATCCTGAATTGTACAAGGCTGCAGGAATCGCATTCCCACCCGAATACAAAGACTACAACAGTCTCATCGCAGATGCCAAAAAAATGACTGCATTTAGTGGCGAAACGATGACCACCGCAGGGTTCCATTATGTTGGTGGTGATGCGTTAGGGTTTATCATGCTGGGCGGTATTCTCGAACAAGGTGGGAACTATTTTGCCGACGATGGCAAGCACTTTAACTTCGAAAGCAAAGAAGCACTCAACGTGATTAGCACATTGACGCGCTATGCTCGTGAAGACAAAGTAATCGACCCGACGCTCTTTTCAGGGGACAATGGGCTCCCAGGCGCGTTTTTCAAAAATCAAGTCGGCATTGCCTATATCGGACCGTGGGCAGCCGGCGTTGGATTGGTCGATTACCCTGATGTCAAATTCGAATACGTCGCACTGCCACCCATGTTTGGAAGCGAATATAAATTCGCTGCCGATGCAGGTTGGGGTAAAGTCGTTTCAACCAACACCAAGCACAGCAAAGAAGCCTGGATGTTGCAGAACTACTTGACCATTAATCGAGCCAATGCCTTGAAATTCAATCAAATTTCAGGCACGGTACCGGCGCTGAAAGAATTGGTTGATAATCCAGCCGAAATTCTTGCTGTTGCACCGTACATGCAACCCATCCTGAAGTTATTGCCACACGGGCAATATCTGGGCAATGTCACTGACCGCGATCAACTTTTTTATGAGATTATCGCAAAAAACTTGACAGACGCCCTAAACGGAACGATGACGCCAGAGCAAGCCGCAGCAAAAATGAATGCTGAAGCCAATGCCATGGTTGACAGTAAAGCAAGCAAGTAACTCTTCAAGGCATGCGCGTCACCGTAACTGGTGGCGCGCATGCCCAACAAAGGAGGCATTGCCATGGCCTCACCTGGCTCACTTCGACGATCACAACGCCGGTTTGCCTTTAGTGTCATGACCCCCATCATGATCTATTTGATGATTTTCAGTTTACTGCCGATGATTTGGGCGGTTATTCTGGGCTTCTTTGATTATTCACCAGCACGGGTTGGTGGCACAATATTTGGATTAGGCGAATCAAACCCCTTTGTTGGCATTAGAAATTATTTGGATATGTTTAACGATAGTCAACCGGCAACAGTGTTTCGCAAATCAGTTTCAAATACCTTTTTATTTACTTTTTTGATTCTTCCACTCAATCTAGCAATCACCCTGCCGCTCGCAATTATCATCGAGCGCAGTCATGCGCGGGTCAAAGGATTTTTCCGGGCAGTTTATTTTTTACCTACCGTTACCTCGGCAGTAGCGGTTGCGTTAATTTGGGGCGCTATCTACAATCCCCAAGCAGGCTTGCTCAATAGCATGATTCGCACCATCGGAATGACCCCACCCAAAGCGTGGTTGAGTGATCCTCAAGCATTTGTGATGGGAATTCCCTTGGCAATGATAGCCTTGATTGTCGCCCATTTATGGCAAGATTTTGGCTATAATTTGGTTATTTTCATTGCGGCACTGCAAGGCATCCCGCAAAATTTACGTGATGCGGCGATGGTTGATGGTGCCAACGAACAACAAATGTTTTGGTATGTCACATTACCGTTATTACAACCAACCTTGCTGTTTGTCTGTGTGATGACGATTTTGTCGTCGCTCCAGATGTTTATATTGGCGCAAGTCATGACTGCTGGTGGCCCGCGTGAACAGACCACCACCATGCTGATGAGTATCTATTCTAATGCCTTCCGCTATCAAAACATGGGCTGGGCCGCCGCCATGTCGATGGTATTGTTTGGCATCATTATGCTGTTCACCATCCTGCAGTTTCGTTTTTTGCGTAGTGATTGGGAATATTAATTATGACCACACAATCACAGACGAATTTTTCACATCTGATTGGCGCAGTCCTGCGGTATACCGTGCTCGGAATCGGGTTGAGTGTCACATTACTGCCGTTTGTGTATGTCATTTTGTCGTCGCTCAAAACGCCCAGTGAGATTATTCAAATCCCACCCACTTTTTTCCCCAAAGTACCCACATGGCAAAACTTCACCACAATTTTCAACGACCCCAAAGTACCCCTCGGCTTGTTTTTCTTTAATTCGAGCTTTGTGGCGATGGCACGGGTAGGGGTGACGCTATTTACGAGCTCACTTGCCGGGTATATTTTTGCCCGCTACGAATTTGGTGGTAAAGGGGTGATGTTTGCCGTCATTATGGCGCAAATCATGATTCCCTTCCAGATGATTATGATTCCGCTCTATTTGATCTTGGTCAAATTACAACTCATCGATACCTTGTGGGGCTTGATTATCCCAGCGATGATTGATGCCTTTGGGATATTTATGATGCGCCAATTCATCGAAGGCATCCCCCGCGAGTTGATTGATGCAGGACGCATTGATGGTGCCAGCGAATTCCAAATCTATCGGAGTTTAATTCTCCCGCAATTAAGTGCACCATTAGCAACATTGGGGATTTTCACTTTTATGGCCACCTGGAATGATTACCTGTGGCCGCTCATCGTAATCACTACCCACGAACGCCGCACCCTACCACTGCTTTTGACCTGGTATAGCAGTAGTCATGGCTCGCGACCCAGCCTCACTATGGCGGCGTCGGTAATTGTACTGTTGCCGATTATATTGATTTATATCTTGTTCCAACGCCAAATCGTGGCCAATGCCGCCACCAGTGGATTCAAGTAAGCGGTAGCGTATTTTATACGCCACCACAAAGGATAAGCGCCATGGAACGCTACGTTATGATTGGAGCAGGGAGCGCGTCATTTACTCGCGGACTCCTTGCAGACTTGATAGCCGCCGGTCAACCTGCCGAAGTGCGCTTGGTCGACATCAACGCCACTGCCTTGCAAACGGCCTATGGTCTCGCT
>CAISXI010000038.1 GCA_903889425.1 uncultured Roseiflexaceae bacterium
GGCATCCGGGCCCTTACCACCCCCACCGCCTACCCCGTGATTGGGGTTATTGCCGGTGTGCTGGTGTTCTTGGTGGTGCTCGCCTACATCGTGTAGTTTGTGTGTATTTCTTTAAAAAAATTCCTGCGCCGTGGGTGACAACCCAACGAACAATTGTTGCAGATGCGCCACCGCTCGGGGCGCATCTTTGGCGTCAAGGCCATGAATCACTACGGGGCCGGCGTAATGTATGGCTGCTAATTTCGTCAACAAATAACCAAAATCAACCACCCCACTGCCAGCTGGCACCCCACCCACCTGGCCATCACGTCCCAATTCTTTGGCATGTACCACCGCAATATCGCTGCCCAACAGCTGGAGGGCCTCGGCGATGATAGTGCGTTGGTGAGCAACCGTCGCAGGGGTAAGTAGATTGGCCACATCGAGCACCACCTTGAGGAATGGTGAGCTGATTTGGTCGAGGAGCAAGCGAGCCTGTTGGACTGTCTGTACCACGTTGCCTGGCTCGGGTTCAAACGCGACTATCACACCATGACACGCCGCCACATCCACCAACTCCCGCACTGCCGTCACCATGGCATCCCAGCTCGCCTGGGTGGTGTTGGCAGGGTGGGCGCGCCACAAATCGTCGGGATCGCACGTGCCGGTTGAAATAGTGACAGTATCAACGCCCAAATCGACGCAGTGAGGAATTAACTGAGTAATTCGAGTAATAATCTGGGTTCGCACTGCCATATCGGGATGAATCAGATTGCCCGTCGCCGATAGCGCCACCATATGCACCCCGTGCGCCGCGCATGTGGTCCGGATGGTCGCGCATTGCGCGTCATCAAGGTGTACCGGCAAGGTCGGTAAACCGACGCAACTCAGGTTAAATTGCACAGCGGCGACCCCAGCTGCCCTGACGGCAGTCAGGATGTCGGCGAGTGTCGGGCCGGCAAATGTTTTCGCAAAAATAGCAAGTTGCATATGATGATTGTACACGGTGGTTGGGGTGGGAACTTCCTCCTTAAGGGCGAATAGCGGCGAATGAATTCGCCGTCATAATTCGCCCCTACTTCCTCCTTCCAACTTCATACTTCCTCCTTCGTGAGGGTGTATAATCTGCGCAGAGCATACAACGAAAGGCCACGCAGATGATTCGTGTTGTCGTCCTCAGCTTTTGGCATGTGCACGCCAAAGACTACACCCAAGAAGCCCTCAATCACCCCGATGTCGAGTTAGTTGGCATTTGGGATCACGATGTGGCCCGCGGTCAAGCCGCCGCCAGCCAATACAGCGTGCCCTTTATCGCTGATATCAATCAGGTTTGGAGCGATGCCAGCATCCATGGCGTCATCGTCACCACCCCCACCGCCATGCACCACCAAATCATGCTGGCGGCATCACAGGCGGGTAAGCATATCTTCACCGAAAAAGTCATCGCCGCCACGCTACACGAAGCAAATTCCATCGTGGCCGCCACCAAACAAGCCAACATCACCTTTATGGTCAACATGTTCCGGCGCTATCATGCCGCCACGATTGCCATCAAAGAAATCATCGACAGCGGCGCCTTGGGTGAATTGACCCTCGTGCGCGTGCGCGACTCGCACAACGGCGCCTTGCGCACCCCCGCCGCCCCCAATGGTTGGCTAGTCGAACGTTTTTTTGAGCCATCAGAAGCCATCGGTGGCGTACTCACCGACCTCTGCCACCCCGTCTATTTGACACGCTACTTGCTGGGCCGCCCCGCCAGCGTCAGCGCCAGTTATGGTTGGCATACCGGACGGGCCCTCGAAGACAACGCCGCAATCTCGTTGCGCTACCCCAATGGCGCCATCGGGATCGCCGAAACCAGCTTTACCACCCGCTATGCCCCCTTTACCATCGAAGCCCACGGCACCGAAGGCTCGCTGATGTACAACCAGAGTAGTGGCAACGAACTCAACGAAGAGCGCCTCAACCAAGAAGCAGGCATCGCAGTCGACCCCGCCGAGCGGGCCTTTGGCTTGCACCGCAAAATCCGCGTGCGGAGCACGCGCCTCGAGGGCGCCACTACCCGTTGGCTGATTACCGAAGTACCAATGGGGATTGATCCGCCCAGTGCCTTTAGCCAATGGGTTGGTCATGTCCAACACGGCACCCACGACCCCGACAATACTGCCCTGGCCCTCGATTTGAGTGCCATCGTCGAAGCCGCCAATATCTCGGCCCGCGACGACCGCGGCGTACGCCTCGATACACTCGCCCAGTAAATACCA
>CAISXI010000039.1 GCA_903889425.1 uncultured Roseiflexaceae bacterium
CGATTTGCAAATCCATTCTGACGCCCTGCCCCATCATTCCAGCTGGCGCCCCGGCACGCTCATCCCCGCCGTGCGGATTGCGGGGCTGGCGGTGTTTGCTATCACCGACCACAACACCACCGCCGGCGTCAGTGCCATGCGAGCCGCCGCCGATCAAGCGGGGCTGGGGTTTGTGGCAGGCTGCGAAATCGACAGCGCCCACGGGGGCAAGCTCTGGCATACCCTGATGTACGGCATCGACCCCGACCACCCCGCCGTGCTGGCACTCTGTGCATCTGTCGATGCCCGCAACGCCGGCGACGCCAATCAGCTCATCAGCCAGCTCCCCCGTGAAGGCTGGCAGTTGCCTGATTTGGCCACCAGCCTCGGACGTCGCCCCAATGTGGCCGATGTGGCCACCGCCCTCGCCCGCCACAATCAGCTCCCCGAGCGCGTCGATGGCGACGACGAAGCCGCCGGCATGCGCTTTTTGTTGGCCCGGAGCGGCTCATACAATCCCCCCAGTGTCGCCGAAGTCATCGCGGTGGCGCATCAGGCCGGCGGGGTGGCAGTGCTGGCGCACCCGGGGCGGAGCAAAGGGGTCTATGCCATCCCCGCCGATGCCGCCGACATCGCCAGCATGGTGGCGATTGGTCTCGACGGCCTCGAAGTCTTTTACCCGGCACACACCCCCGCCCAGACCCAGTTTTTGCAACAACAAGCCGAATTACACCATTTGCTCATCAGCGGCGGATCTGATTCGCATCACCCCAATCAACCCTTGGCGCAATGGGACGCCACACCCATGCTGCCGTTGTTGCGCCGCGTGGGCTTGATCCGCGCGTAGAGGAGCCGCCATGACGATTTTTGCCACCACCGTCACCGCCACGGTAGCGACTGACCTCCCCACCACCTTCCGGCATCTAACCGGCATGGACGTCCCTGCCGTCTTCCTCGGCGCCGGACCATTGCCGGCTGTGACGGCCGTACGCAATCAGACGGGTGATTGGGATGCGGTCGGCCAGACGCGCACTATCGTCTTGTCAGACCAGAGTACTGCTAGCGAGACCCTCGACAACTACCAATTCCCGCACACCTTTGGCTATACCGTCACCGGTTACACCAGCGTGTTGCGCCTGCTCGTCACCAAAGGGGTCGCCACCTGGCACTGCACCAGCACCCCCACCGGCACCCTCATCAGCTGGCAATACGCCTACCATGCCCGTTCAGTGCTAGCAGTACCGGTATTGTGGTTGTTGATGGTATTGTTTTGGAAAAAATATATGCGGGCGGCGGTGAATATCTTACAAATACAACTCCACGGTGCCCCTACGCAGTCCGCATGACTTGTGTTGCCGAATTATCACGACGTACGACAAAGGAACTATCCAAAATGCCCACAGCACCTATCAAACCCCTGACCACCTTTGATGTCATCGACCAACTGGACATCCGCGTCGGCACCATCGAGCGGGTCGAGGAAGTCGCCAAATCCGACAAACTAATGCGCCTCGTGGTCAATTTTGGTGATCATACCCGCAATATTTTGGCCGGCATCAAACAAGAACGCCCCGACCCCCAAGTACTGGTGGGCCGACAGGCGTTGTTTATCGTCAGTCTGGCCCCCAAAAAAATGGCCGGCGAAATGTCCGAAGGCATGTTGTTCGATATCGGGTTTGCCGATGGCATCACCCCCGTGCTGGCCACCCCCGAGCAACCGGTACCCAACGGTAC
>CAISXI010000040.1 GCA_903889425.1 uncultured Roseiflexaceae bacterium
ATTGCCGTACGATTGTGCCGAGTGATGGTCTACTCACCCAAACTGCAAGTTCCACAACCAGTGTGACCAGTCCTGTTACTGCCATCGCGGCCAAACCATGTAATGCCACGGCCTTTGATGCCTATACGGCCTATCCCATCACCGTCACCAACGTGGCTAATGGCCGAGTCGACACAGTGACATTGCGTACGACGCTGGCGCATGCGGCTGCCCAAGACATCGATTTGTGGCTACAATCTCCATCGGGGACTCGCGTGGCCTTGTTGACATCGGCGCGCAATCAAACCACAAATGTCCGTGCGACGTTTGACGACAGTGCCACGCGTACCACGCAAACCATTAGTGGCACGGTTGCGTTGAACAGTGCATTTGCAATTGTCCGTCCTGATGGGGCGCTCGCGACATTTACCGGTGAGGCGGCAGCGGGGACGTGGCGATTACTGGCCTGTGACCGCAATACAGACGGCATTACCGGTAGCATCAATAATGCCGATTTAACGATTGCAACGCGGACTGCGGCGCGCCACCAACAGGCTGATTGGAATCTCACGTTGGCAAATACCGCAGGTCAAGATAATGTGGCACGGACTGTCCAATTTTGGTCTGTTGACGGTGCGGGAAATGTGAGTAATGCCCGGATTGCCGTCATGCAAATTGACACCGTGGCGCCTACCCTCGATGTCACCCAAAACGACACTGTCGTATTCCCGAGTGGTAGTGCCAACACATTCCAAGGTACGACGAGTGACGGTGGCACATTACGTAATCTGCGTGCCAACGTCTATGACACGAATTCCCTTGTCGATACCATTGATTTAATTCCCATACAAACGAGTAGTAGTACGTTGCAACGGATGAATTATTTACAAAACCGCACAACCCGTTACTATACGTGGACCCTGCCTGCAAGTGAGCTTAGTGGCCTCGCGAGCGGCACATATACGGTGCAATTTGTGGCGAGTGACGTGATTGGCAACCAACGCACCAGTCTACCGGCGCCGTTTACGATCCCCACCAAAACAGCCCCTGCGTTTAACGATGTGCAGGTTGTTAATAGTGCCACCGTGAATAGCCAAACAATTCGCACGCATATTGACACGGGGTATAGCGATACGACAATCAGCGCACAGGTGGCGTTGGACAATAACGCCAATGTCTATACCGACACGACCACGGTCAAAGGGTGGCAGTATGACGGGAGCACGGATACGGTACTGCAAGGTGCGATACCGGCCATTATTCAAACAATCCCCATTACCAAACTAGAGATGAACAATGACTTTGCCGCTGCACTTGATCAGTCTGGTACACTGCGGACGTGGGCAGTCGATGGCCGTGCAGATCATATCTCGACCTCGAATCAGATAGCTGGTCTGACGCCCATCAATAATCTGGTGCAGTTTTCGATTGCCGAACAGCTCATGTGGGATAATTACTTGTTAACCCTTGACAAAAACGGAGTAGTGCGCGAATATCGCCAGCCTGATGGGGCGGCCACCGTGGTAGAGAATCCAGTCGTTATTCGCAACCGCACAAATCAATTGATTACCAATAACATTGTGGCAATCGATGCGGGCTACCGGCATACGCTGGTATTGCTCCGTTCAGGTCAAGTGATTACCTGTAGTCATACGACCGCTACCTGTAAAGATGAAGCACTAAATAGTACTGCCGTCTTTAAGGCGACTCCCGCAACAGCCCAATATGGGGTCACCCAAATTCAAGCAGGGATTGACTTTAGTGTGGTGCTACGGAGTGATCGCAAAGTGGTGGCGTGGGGTGATAGTAGCTA
>CAISXI010000041.1 GCA_903889425.1 uncultured Roseiflexaceae bacterium
GCACACACATCTGGTTGCCACCACCGACGATGTCGATGGGCTGGGCGAGGTCGGCGGTCAGGGTGATGGTCTGATTGGCGGCACGGAAGTCACCGGCGTCGAGTTGACTATTATTATTGGTGTCGGTGTAGGCCACACCGCTGATGGTGTGCGATTCGGGGTAGGTGTATTCGATGATGGATTTGGTTAGTTGAGTATCATAATCTAGTACCCAATCACGATCCGTAGTACTCCAAAATCTTGAAGTCATAGCATCTGCTTCGAAATTTTCCGGTGGACTTTTTATTGGTGACCAATCTTCATAAACCAAATTTTGCAGTAATCGAGCACCTTTCTCTGACCCACTTTCCCAAACAAACACTCCACCTAATGATACTCTTCTTGCACCAATCCACGGTCCTAGTTCATAATTTGTCCCTAGATGATCAGACCACTTACTCACCCATCCTTGTTGGGCATCAATCATTTGCAAAACACATTCATTCTCAACAGCACTTATAAATGTCGCTAGGTAACCTTTTTGCCCACCACGGGTGCGTGATTCAGCAGCAGCCTTGGCTTGATCCCAGGTGAGCAAGGTATGATTAATTTCGTACTCGTGCACCATGCCACCCTTGTCAACCCAGCGGCAGGCGCTAGCAGGGTGGGGTTCGCTGAGCATCACACTGTTGGGGGTGATGTCTTTGATGCGATTAATTTCACTGCTAGTCAAGGCACGATTGTAGACCATGACGTCGCGGAGGGTGCCTTTGAAATAGCTATAATTCCATGGTGGCTTGCCAATAGTAAATATGTTTGTCGTCTGTAATGCCCTTCCCGGCAGATCGCTCGCGACTACGACACCATCAATGCTAATACTACGTGTTGACGAGGTTATATCGTACGAACATGCATAATGGTGCCACTGTTTTCGATCAAATGATAGTGGAAGGGTATACCATAGATCATCGGTATAAAAACCACAACCAAAAATATTCCCATTGTACATGAGCATCAGTGCTTGATATGCATAGGCATCTGAACCAGCACTAATCGCCATACTGTAAGCACCATCATCATTCGCAAATGCCGCCCAAAATGCCACCGTAAACGATTTATTCGCCAAATCCACCGTTGTCTGATGATAATCATTCACCCCATCAAAATACTGCGCTGCCCCCATGATGGTATTGGCCTGTGTGGGCAGCGTACTGCCCGTGGTGCGAATGCCGTTGAGGGGATACCATGCCAGCAAGCCATCCGTGATGCCTTGGGCGATTGGGGTACTCGTTGCAGTTGTTTGCGATGTACGGCTGGCCGTTGACGTCATACTCGCTGTCGTGGTACGTGTCGCTGTCGTGGTACGTGTCGGTGTTTGTGTGCGCGTCGGTGTGCTCGTGCGAGTCACGGTGCGTGTACTAGAGCTGGTCGCTGTCGGCCGTTCGGGTCCTATCATCCCATCACGAATGACATATTCATGTGCCACCAACGTACGCAACGCGGCATCTTTACCCGCTGCTGCATGCATCAGATTACCTACGCCTTTGGCCTTCCCGCTTACATACCCCACCTGTGCAAAGCTCACCCGATTGCCACCTCCCAAACACCCAGGCAGACTACACATCGTTTCGCTAAATGTCCA
>CAISXI010000042.1 GCA_903889425.1 uncultured Roseiflexaceae bacterium
CCGCGCAGCGGCGCACCTCCCGCAGACTCCCACGGTACTGGTGTTGACGAGTGATACGACGGCCTGGCAGGAATCCATTAACATTAGTACGCCCCAAGCAGTGATTGTGTTGCTGGCTGGGTTGCAGACTATGGGGATTGTTACGCACCACCTTCAGGTCAGTGCCGACACGCTCCACCACGCCTTGGCGCCATATGATCCGCGGACGCATGTGGTGCTTAATTGGTGTGAGGGCTGGGGCACAAATGAAAACGATTATGCCACTCCGGCGTTTTTGTTGGAGCAACTCGGTTATACCTATACTGGTAGTAGCGCATCAGCGCTCCGTTTTGGGGAACAAAAAGAACGTATCAAGCAGGCACTCGTTGCGGCCGCGGTAGCGACGCCGCCAGCCCAGGTGGTAGATTGTGTGCAGGACATTGCGTGGCAGTTGTTTCCTGCGATTGTCAAACCGGCCCATGCCCACAGCTCACAAGGCATCAGTCGTGCGTCGGTGGTCGATACCCTGGCTCAATTACAGGAGCAAGTTGATTTAATTGCGGCACAATATCAGTCTCCCGTGTTAATCGAAGCATTTTTGGATGGCATCGAATACCATGTGGGATTATGGGGCAACGGCGATGACATAACGTTGTTCCCGGTGAGTGCCATCGATTATACGGGGATTGCCGATTACCACGACCAACTCTGTACATTTGAGGCCAAATGGAATGTGACGAATCCGTTGTATCAACACTTGTGGCATAGCAATGCGGGCTGGCACTTCCCAAAAACAATTGCGCCTGCGCTCTATGCCCAGCTCCGCCAAGAAGCGATTGCCGCCTATTGCGCCTGTGGCTTGCGTGATTATGGTCGAATTGATATCCGGCTCAGCCGAGGCATACCCTATGTGATTGATGTCAATGCAAATCCGGGGATTGACTTTGATGGAAAATTAGCACTGGCGAGTAATCAGGCGGGGTATACATATGCACAATTTATCGCTCAGATTTTGGCATTGGCCGTGGCACGGATGCCGGCGTAAATGAAGACTAACTGGACAATTACGCAAGCAGTGCCGACAGACGAAGCCGAGATTCTGGCCTGCACCCAGGCTGCGGGAGTGTTTAGTGGCGCTGAAGTGGCTACGGTGGCCGAATTATTTGCGGGGTACATGGATGATCCGCAGGTATCGGGGTACAATTTTTTGGTGTGCCGTGATGCGGATCGTCTGTACGGCTTTGCCTGTTGGGGACCTACTGACTTGACTGCAGGTACGACCGATCTCTACTGGATTTGTACGCATCCCGATGCCCAAGGGCGTGGGGTGGCACGGGCGCTGTTCCAGGCAGTCGAATCGGCAGTACGTGCGATTGGGCGCTGGCAAATCGTGATTTGGACGAGTAGTAAGGCCGACTATCTGCCGGCACAGCGGTTTTATACCCAGATGCAATGTACCTTGGTTGCGCAGATTGCTGATTATTATGCCGTTGCTGATGATTTGTGTATTTATGTGCGGCGGTTGGTGCCATAATCTGTCTTTGTGCGTTGAATTGAAAGGACTGGTATGAATGCTCCATATGCGGTCGTAGTACTCCAAACTGATCGATTTGTGTATCATGACGATGGCACGTTTATTACGCCGAATGAAACGACCGAAATAGTGGACTGTTTGCGTGCCCAAGGCTTGACCGTCGCAATCGAGACGGTCGTTGCATGCGACATGGCTGGCGCATTGGCGCCATACGCACCCGATCAATGGCTGGTATTGAACTTCTGTGAAGACTGGAATGGCGACGGGATGGATTATGCCACCCCCGCCCAATTAATCACAGATTTAGGTTTTTTCTATACCGGATGCCCGGCCGATGCATTGCAACGGAGTCAATTTAAAGACGAAACAAAACGCTACTTGATTGCACAAAATATACCGACCCCACACGCACTGATTTGTCATGAGGGTGTGGTGGGGGCATGGAATCACTTCCCGGCAATTGTCAAACCAGCCAGCCAACATTGCTCATTTGGTATTACGCGTGCTTCGGTGGTTGATACTCCAGCTATGTTGGCCGCTCAAGTCGCTGCCATGTACCAGCAATTTGGTGGGGTGGTCTTGGTCGAAGAATTTATCGATGGCATCGAGTTTAATGTCAGTTTGTGGGGCAATGGCGACATGATTCAGGTTTTGCCATTGAGTAGCATCGATTATTCACCTTTTGCCGATTATCACGACCGACTGTGTACCTATGACGGTAAGTGGAAGCCTGGTTCGTTTGATTATGAGACGCCAATTTGGGGATTTACTTACCAGCCTGATACTGCATTGCGCATGCGAATCCATGATGTGGCGATTGCCGCATTTCGTGCCATCGGCTTGCGCGATTATGGACGGGTCGATTTACGCGTCTATGACGGGGTACCATATGTATTCGACGTCAATGCCAACCCCGACATTACCAGGAGCGGCGGCATGTATCGGGCAGCGGCGCAATTGGGTATGGATTATGGGGCGTTTTTGCGACAGTTACTCGACTTGGCCTATGCCCGCAAAAATGATTCACAATAACCCCCATTATGCATCGCAAATCGATGCGTAATGGGGAGTGCCGGGTGGAGTTTTTTACGACAACGGTGTGGCTGGGGTAAAAATATCGTGTGCCAAGGTGGCGGCTTGATTGCGGATATCGGGGATGGCGATACATTCCCAGGCATAGCCTTTGCGCGGCGGCCCCAGCGTCCACAGCCACGGAATGACTTGTTGATTCTGGTCACACAAATGCCCGTGGGCATCGACGGCGATCCCGAGGCGGATGTCGTCGGCCGCCACGATACCACGGTGGCGCAACGTCACCACCAACGGGTTTTCAATAACGGCATAATCGCTGAGAGGGCCGGTGCAGTTGATGACATAGGCGGCGCTCAGGGTGCTGGTGGTGTGGGTATGGCGCGGCTGAATCGTGAGGCTGACCGCAGTGGCATACTCATGATAATCAACAATCCGCCCTGCGCCGATGGTCAACTGTGGGGTGGATGCAATCACTGCGGCGATTTGGGGCGCAATCCGATGGCGATAAATGTCCCAGTGGGCACGGATATGCCGCAGGAAGCGACGTTTTTCGTGGAGCGACCAATGTATCCACAGCTGTTGATTGTGGGGGCGCAACGAATCGATGACTGCTTGCCACGGAATGCCGGCAGCCTGGGCCTTGGCGACTTCGGTACGTACCAGGCGCATTAAATCACGGACAGACCAGCCATAATGGTCACTGGTGATGAATGAAGGATAACTCTGGCGTGGTATGTGGGTTTGCGGTACATGTCCATGTCGTGAAAAAGCAGTAATTTTGCCACGGTGACCATGATTTTGTAGTGCTACAATTGTATCGACCATGGTTAGCCCACTGCCAATGA
>CAISXI010000043.1 GCA_903889425.1 uncultured Roseiflexaceae bacterium
ATCTCCACAATCCGTAACTCGAGTTGATTCAGACTATGCAAGGCAATTTCGCTTATTTTGTCTGTAGCAAACTGATTTACGGTATACGACGTTGTATTCGCAAGCATCACAATATTGAGGGGAATCCCACGGGCAATGGTACAGGCTTGGAGCATATAATCACTCGCCCGAAATGAGCGGTCGACATAGGAGGCAATTTGACAATACAATACGCACCCTGCATCTGTCGGAGCGTGAAATAACAGCGGAGGCAAACAATATTCATAAAATTGTGGCATATCCAGCGACACATCCACACACCGTGTCGTTATCAGAAAAAAAACCGACCCACACTCTGCCTGCAATTGCGTCACCAATCCGTCAGGTCCAAAATGGGTATAGTCATCGATACCATCAAGCCATATATAGGGGGCGACCCGTTGCAACATGGCATTGATTTGGCGTGACATGCTGGTTACGGGCAAAATAGTAATATTGAGGAGTTGTGTCAACCTGTTATAGAGTTGAGCGAGTGAGTGTATGTCACGCATATTTACGCGGTATGTTTTTTGGCCATAATACCGTTCATACATACGCATTAATTCACTTGCAAATACCGTTTTCCCCACCCCAGCTTCACCCGAAATAATAATATTTTTGTGGGCAACTAGCTGTGAGAATAACTCTACTAATGCGGTATCGCGGCCACTGATAGTGGCATCAATCGGTGTGTGTGCAAATTCACCAGCAAAAGGAGTGATTACCGTGCGCCATTCTGTATCAGCAAAATAACGGGCATATGAATTCAATTCATTAATCGGGACACGCATTGCATTGGCCAACACAAAAAAATCTGCGCTGGTCAAAATTTGGGAATCATAGCCAAACAAAATTTCAATAACCGCATGAAATACTGGTAATGGGGCACTAATGTCTCGTTCAGGCCGGGTCAAAAACATCCCATCAAATTGCAACCGTGTCATCGCAATACCCCGTTGTTGCAGGGCATTCACGATATCGATCACGGTGTGTTTTTTTTGGCGTAACCGTAGCATGGCTTTTTTCATAATCGCAATTATTTGCGGTTTATCATAAAACGCCTCGATGTCAGGATGTTGTGACATGTTTTCACCACAATAAAGTAAGCGCACCATACGCATAATCTGTATCCAATATACCGTGTCTGTGCTATCAGTGTGTTCGTTGTTTTTGTACAAAATCTATTTGTTGGTTAGTCAAGAATAGCGAAAAAAATAACGACTCCCAACGCTATGCTAGAACCATGACGATAAACTCCCTATACCCATGGCGATTTTTCACCACCCTGTTGATTACGTAAGGATCATGTTATGTCGAATAAAAGACCTGTTTTGCTCTTCATCATCAGCATAATAGCGATTTGCATCAGCGCATTTGCGTTACTGATTACGCAGCTCCAGCAAACAACGGCACTAACAGCGATTCAACGTTCCCAAGATATTGCCAAATTGAGTGGTGAATACCAGTTCAAAAGCGAAATCGACCAAATCACCAATTTACCACCATCGCTTGCCAATTATGGCAAACAGAGTCGTCACGACCTATTGCTGATTACGGGGGCAATCAATGAGTCCCAACAAAGCAGCGAACTGCGTGTCGCCGGCGCACAGGGAGTATTATTCGAAATCAAACGCTCCCGCGGCGTCACCTATACCCGGCAACCAGGCCAAGGCTGGCAACGCGCTACAGCAAGCACGACGACCAGCCAACTCAACACACTGAGTTTTTTGGCGGGCATCAAAAACGCGACTCACAATAGTGCTGACGCCTATAATTATCAATTCGATTTTGATGGTGCCATGTTTGTCGAACATTTTAGTCGGTTACTCAGTGCCGATAGCGCTCACGGGATTAGTCACAACGAAGAGTGGTATGCGATTGCCAATTCTAGTCAATATCGTCAATCTCAAGGGCAAGGGCAAATGACGGTTGATGCAGATGGGTTACCCAAAGAACTAGAAATAAACCTTAAATTTCCCAGCACCAAAACCAACGGGAGTAGTGAATCCCGCATCAAAACAACATTTTTTGGGTATGCCCGTACCGGATTAGCCTTGCGGAGCCTCATCAATAATCCCCTCTATTTATTGAGTAATTTCGTCAATACTGATGTCAATGTCATACGTAATCTTTTGTTTGGCATGGTTGCCGTATTTTTTGTGTTTCTCGCCAGCATAGTATTGTACATTTTCAAACGGCGCGTATATGTACCATTGGCACTCTTGATGATCGGGATTATGGTTACACAGCCATTTAGCACGATTCCGCATAGTATGGCTGCCAATAGTACCGATAATAATACGCCCAGTGATCCTACCACCACCACAACGACCGCTACTCCACCGACCCCGCAATTCAACCCGCTCATTTCACCGCTACTTCAAGGCACCAACATGGTATTACCGGCTACAGGGACCAGTATTGGCGGTAACACGACAAGTAATACCACGAGTTATACCGGGCGGAGCATGCGGAGTGGTAGTGCTGATAGCGACACCGACAAAGATGGGTTGCCAGACAGCGACGAAGCAGTCATCGGCACGAATCCAAACCTCGCCGATAGCGACAGCGATGGGCTTAACGACTTACAAGAATACAGCTTGCATATCAATCCACTGAGTGCTGATGGTGATAACGACGAGCTCAACGACTTTGCCGAAGTCCAACTCGGGACTGACCCTACAAATCCCGATAGCGACAGTGACGGATTAAGCGATACTACCGAAGTTACCTCGTTTACCCAATATTCTGGGGCAACCAATAAATTTTATACAAATCCACTCAAAGCCGATACCAATGGCGACGGAAAAAATGACGGCATCGACTGTGCGGTCAAAATGTTCTATGCAGATGCCTGTCCTGATACAAATAACGATGGCGTACCTGATTTTATTGCGTTTGATGATGATGGGGACAAAGTCCCTGACAACGTAGATATTTCGCCACTCGTAAAAAAATCAACCAACTACGATGATTCGACCCCCTTTGCGTTCCGCGTACTCAATACGACGACTGCAGTCAAACCACTCTATGTTGATTTCCAAATCCGCCCAAATAATGATGCACTATTGTACGCCAACAATGCCGTCTACGACTGGCCTAGTGGTGACATCAATGGACAAGTCCAACGTGGACGTGATACGACGTTTGCAACCAGTTCGCAATACAATGCGACAGATAGCACCGCCAGCAATGGTGACGTCAAAGTCAGTGCACTCCTTGAGATTCGTGTCCCCGTATCGAATAGCAATTACGGCAATTTGCCCGTGGCAGCCTGTAATCAGACCAACACCTGCCCCGATGATATCACTGCGCCCAAATGGCTCGACAAAACCAAATTCACCCCGCTGGGAATTAGTGCAGAATGGAGTCGCGATAGCCAAGGCAATCTCAGAAGCAACGAAGTAACCCTCGGCGTTCCCTTAACGCCCAATTACGACGCCACCGGCACCATTGTGGCCTATTCGGCCAAAGCCTACTACGAAACCGGGGCAATTGTGTGGTCACAAGATCACAAGATCCGCTTGCAATGGATCGTCACATCCATCCAAGATGACTGCCCTAGCGAAACTCCCGATTGTACCGTCGACCAACGAGTCGAAACTACTGGCCTGTTAACCAGTTATTATGGCGCATGGAACTTAATTGGCATGACCGCCAGCGAGAATATCACCAATAAAGCAACCATCGTTTACGAAGATATCACCAAAGCAATAGTCACAGATAACGCGAATCGGCGCCTCTATATCAACGAAGCCAAAACATTCCTTAGTGGCGCATTTATCCAATACCCACTCTTGAGCATTGATGGCACAGACAATAGTTTGTCGATTCCACAACTCTTGGATAATACCCGCAACGCGAACGCCATCACCTTGTCTACGTATGGGCTCAACAAAACAACTACCCGGGCAGCGACCTATACGTTTGCCAATGAAAATGACGTAATAACCCTCTACCACGATAAAATTCCGGCGATTCTCAATGCGTCATTGTGCCGCAACGCAGGCCAAAGCAGTGATACCTGTAGTACCCAAGCTGCGCTCCGCACCGCCTGTGAAAACAGTACCAGCGTGGCTTGTCGCCCGGCGACTATTGTATTGACGGAAAGCACCTCCCGGAACGCACCACTCAGTGCTGATTCAAATTCACTTGATTTCAATGGGCTTACCCCCAATGTGGCACGTACCATGAACGGCACCATCTACAAAGTGGTTGCGGGTAATTGGCAAGCAGTAGATGACAGCGATCTTGCAATTGAACTCGATACCATTTATCAAAATACCGCCCCAAGCACTCCTCCGGTCGGATTTACCGATACGGAGTGGAGTAGGTTTCGTAACGGACTGATTAGTTCAAGCATCGTATCTTTTTCATCACCCGAATCAAATGGCTATTCTTCAGACATTAGCACAGCACTCCTTGATGGGATTACGCCAGCACAATTTGCCAGCAATAATCAAGCTACCTGGAATGCCAGTGTCACTGAGACATACAATTATTTTGATACGATTATTCAATCCATCAATGACAGTGAAAATATATCGTTAAATACACATGATCTCATATTCCCCCAAACATCTGATGAGGCAGAATCAGCAATGTCTGATGCAGCAACAGCATATGTGGATGATACAACTAACGCTATCGCATTTGGTATAAATTCAATACAATCGATCCAAAATACGTTTGGATTACTTTACAATAATCAATATAAAACTTCTACATTATTTGCCGGCACTACCCTTGGCTCAACTAGCTATTATACTTGGCTTGCTGGTGGCATACTAATGGCATCAAGCGAACTTTTTGAAAATCCCACTACGCAAATGGCAGTGTTCTATACCGGCGCGGCGCTCACGTTAGTAAACCAAAGCATCAACATATTCACCCTCTTACCCGCACAAGTAGCAGCGGGGAAAGCAGCAGTAGCGGCAGCAACACAAGCAAGTATTGCAGCGTCTGTTGCTCAAGATGGACTTCAAGCAGGAATGACGTCGTATTTCACTGGGGCAATCAAAGCTGCGCAAAAAGCTGCACTGATGAAAAATATTGGGACTGCGCTCACAGTATTAGCACTCGTTGCCATCTGGACATTTGGCATCATGTCTGCAGTTAATGCTGATTATGGGTATCAAAGAGGTAACATTATCTCGAATTTGGTTGGGCAAACCGCAACCATGGTGTTACTGATGGTTCTCTCGTCCAATCCTATCGGCGCACTGGCAAGCGCAGTTATCGGACTCATTGATCTCATTGCCACAATAGCCTGTAAATCCCTCAGCGAAAAACAACAACGCAGTACGGCAGCGCAATTTTTATGCGGCGGTATTTCGGGTATTCTTACCAATCTCTTCTCACCCTATGTTGCGAATCTCGTCGTTGACCCGCTGGACACTTGGTCACGCTACCAAAAAATTGAAAGTGGCGATGGTGGTGGCTTAACCTACCCCAATAACGGATTTCGGGTGGGCAACGGCATGAATAACGCACTCAAAGTCACCGATTATATCCAACGGATGCCATTCCCCGCATCATGGCAAGCCGCATTTTGGAATGTGCAGTGGTATGACCAAGACACTCGTAATACATCGTTTGCGTATGCGCTCGATAGCGACCAAATCGACTTAAGCAATGCTGATGGTTTTCATCTTGGTTCACAATACGCTGATTGGTTGCACAACTATTCGACCAACTCCGACTACTACTCCGACGGAGACAAGACCTACACGTGGAAAAAAACCATCAATGTTGATTACACCAGCAACTTCGCTACTGCCGGGATCAACGCCCAAATGCCAGACCTCTATCTCTCGAGTGTCTATAAGGTACCGCAACAAAACTGCATCACCGTACCAATCGGTATACCTCCAGTTATCATTCCAATTCCCGTGTGCTGGATGGATACGCTCACGAGTCATCCTGATTATCTCAATATCAATGCGGATTCCAAGACGATATTTGACATCATGCCAGCTACAATTAGTGATTTCGTTGCACTCCGGCTCAGAGACAACAGCGGCTATACCTTTGCATGGTCTCCTGACACCGCCGAGCCACCCGCTCCGGTATTTGTTGATGCTGATAATGATGGGGTACCCTATACGCTTGAACTACAAAATAGTTCATACGACAATGATTGGGATAGTGACAACGACAAAATCGCCGATAACCGCGAAATTGCCAATGGCACTTTACCAAACGTCGCAGACAGTGACAACGATGGACTGACTGATTACCAAGAAGCACAATTTGGCACAAACCCCTTGATGCCAGATAGCGATGGCGATGGGCTGCTTGACGGTGAAGAAGTCGTGCACATGGACAATACAGGTCATGTTGTCGGAGGCTGGGAAGTCACGTATGCGATTGTAAACGGAATTCCTCAAACAACGTGGACCAGCTCTGATCCAACCCAAAGTGATGCAGACAACGACGGGGTGATTGATTTACGTGAAAAAGTCCTTGGCTGGAGCCCATTTGCCAAAAACGACGCCGAAATCATCGGAGTCAATGGCACCATCCGTGAAGCACTCAATCCGGCTCTCACCGTCAGTTTTGCCACCAAAACAACTGCTGGGTACCCCAATAGCGGCTTTACGAGTACCGCAGTCACGTGTGTACAATCAAGTAGTTGCCCAACCCTCGTCAATGATCGCCCCAACAATAATTCAGTGGCACGCTTTACTGGTGTGCAAGTACTGAATGCAGGGACAGGCGACCAATCCATCTTTGACACGCAATTCACCTTGGCAGCTTGGGTAAAAGGAGTTGCTCAAACAGACGCGCAAACGATTTTCAGTCAATATGGCCACGTCGAGATTGTGCGGAATGCCGCACGGAATGTACGCGTAAAACTCACTACTGATACCAATACCTATGATTACACAACAACCAATTCAGATTTCCCCAACAATGTATGGACGCACCTCGCAGTCAGTTATGCCGATAATGTGTTGGCGATATACATCAATGGAGTTGAAAAAGGTCGCTTTGCCACCACTGGACGTTTAAGTGACACTTATCCAAGCAATAACAATTTGTATATCGGTGGCCAATACAGTAGCACCATTTCGCCAACCAGCAATCGATTCAGTAATTGGGCCAGCAATATCGACGATATTGCGGTCTACAAAATAGGCTTACGCGCCAACGAAATAGTGCAACTCAAAGATGGCTTGCTTACGAGTAACAACGATTTATTTGTGCGCCCAGGCGATCGTTTAATCAGTACCATTAATGAAACCAATAAATTACTCGGCCGGAGCATGCAAGGCTATACCACGATTGCGGCAAGCTCCCCCAAAAACGAATCCCAATCAACACAAACTAACGACGCCGCACTCGCAGCGACGACTAGCACCCGTTTTGATAGCACAATTGAAGTCCCAGGCGCCGTCAACAGTAGTACCACGCCTACCACGTATGTGAATAGTTGTGTGTTTGAACACACCGAGTTGTGTGTCAAATTTGACGATAGCAATAGTGCCAGCCCAACCAGTGCGGCACCGTGGAAATTCAATGATGTGTCACCCAATCAAAGTACGTTAACCTGCACCAGTACGGCAAACTGCCCCGACTTCCGTAATCCTGACTGGAAGTTCAAAGCAACCACAGATATAGCAACCGCCGCATCAGTGGGGAATGCAATGGGCAGTAGTGACTTTACCGTCGCTGCATGGATTAAACCAGAAGACCAATCGGTCGCCACGCGTACGATTTTGATGTCCAAAAACAGCCTAGAATCGTTGACGTTGAAATTAGCCCTGGTTGGCGAAAAGCCTCAATTCACGATGTGGAATTCCGTACTGAACGCAGATACGGTACTTACACTGAACCAATGGCAACACGTCGTATTTCGCTTCGCAAATCAAAAGCGGCAGATTTTTGTCAATGGCGAACTCGTTGCCAGCGATACTACGGCCATCGGGTATCCGTCGGGTTATGGTGAATTACGGATAGGTAAAGATGCGGGTACCAATTCATTTGCGGGGAGTATCCGCGACCTGCAAATCACCTCGAAGGCCATCAGTGACAGTGATATATTAGCACTCGCCAAAACCTGCGAAGACCCGCGCTTGATTATGTGCATGCCGTTTAATGCAAATAGCACTAGCGCACAAAGCATTGATTATTCACGCTACGGAATAAACCAAGGGGTTGCACTTACCTGCACTGGATGTACGACAAGTAACAATACTGCCATGGTAATTACTGCAGCCAGTCTCCCCACCGGATATGCGCAACTCCTCAATAACCATGATTTTGCGATTGCCCTGAAGTTCAAACTTGCCAGCGTCGCAGGAACCCAAACGATTTTCCAATCCGCCGCTGCCATATCTGGGGGTGATCGGCTCCAAATCCAACTGGTGAATGGCAAGCCTGCGGTGAATTTGGGGAATCGCAGTGTGACCATCGATCCCCGGACACTCGTAGCCAATACATGGTATGTCCTCGTCGTTTCGCAACAAAGTGGCAAACTCACTATCAATACATCATCGGCCAACGGCACCAATTTGACGACGAATAGTAACGTCATCAATAGCGCCGAAATGACCAAAATCCAAGATCCACTCAGTATTGGTGCTACGGGATTGACTGTCGACATGCTCCGCATTTATCGCGGTGGGCTATCTGATGCAAATATTACGGCACTAGCACGCTATGCCCTATTTGACACGATAAATAGTTATGTAAATCAACCTCCTACATCCGATACGATGCAGATTTTTGTTGATGCCCGCAACAAAATCATCAACCCTGATCCTAATTTCGAACGTATCCGCAGTAATTGTGATGAATCATCGGTCGTGATTTGTGTGCCATTCGATCGCGATATCAGCACTGCCTATCCCGCCTATCGCAATGGAGCCACGGCCAGCCAATCTTCTACCTACACGACATCGAACCCTGCAAGTAAAGCGATTGATGGGATTACCAGCAATACATCCAATGCCTACTCTATGACCAATTCCGAAAACAATGCGTGGTGGCAAATGGATTTGGGGAGTGTAAAAGACATTTCCACCATTACTGTCGTTGATCGCTTGTATGGGAGTTATCGTGATCGTTCCGAAAGCGCTGTAGTAATGTTGTTGAACAGCGATTTGGGAACATCTAAGAATATCAGCAGTAACAAAACTGCTGCGGTGAGTTGGCGTAATTTGAAATGTAATAACACGGCATCAAGTTGCACCGGCAATACCGACTATGTACAAGAAGTCACCTTCCCCAAAGGCACCAAAGCACGCTATGTGCGGATTCAACTCAATGGTCGCACTGATTATTTGCACTTGAGTGAAGTAATCGTCAACGGTGAAGTGCATTCCTGTGCTTATGGCAATACCTGCCCAACGTTTGCCACCGGTGGGGTGGAATTCAACAGTAGTAACAAACAATCCATCGTCTTGTCGAACAAATTATCGAGCACCTTTGAGGGTGCCAACAATTACACCGTAATGACATGGCTTAAATTAGCAAATTATGGAAATAATGTAATTATTGGTGATAATAGTGCGCTCGTAGAAACGGTCAATTATCCTACCCGCACTGGTACGCCGAATAATTCGTACTTTGGGGTAACCACAAATCGCCTGCTCGTCGGAGACACTACGGATACTAATTGGACGTTCTTAAGCGGATTTAGAGCGCTGAGCAAAAATATTTGGTATCACGCAGCCTTGGTGCGTGATGGTACAACGCAGACTATTTATCTCAATGGCGAACCCTATGCGAGTCACACCAGCATCAATTTCACGGGGATTCGTCAAATGGAGATTGGCGGCGCTGATGGCAAGTTTGACGGTAGCATGCGTGACTTCCAAATCCACAACACCGCCCTGACTCCAACCCAAATCAAACTCAGTGCAACCACGCCCGCCTTTGAATTACGCATGCCATTTGACGAACCAAGCACGAGTACGGCGTTTAGTGATGTGCTTACCACCGGCTTAAAACTAACCTGTGTCAGTAGTTGCCCATTGAGTGGCGTTCCTGGTCGTGACGATCGTGCGGTGCGATTTAATGGGAATGAACCATTGCAGTTCACCGCTACAACCAGCGCATATACCACAAATTCGTTGTTGAGTTCACCAGACAGAAGTACTGGGCTCGGCGAATCTGCGGACGCCTATACCATCAGTATGTGGGTGAAACCAAGCAAATACAACGTCTGGTTGCTTGGCAACGGAATCATCAATCAACACCTCAGAATTGGCATTGATGCCAGTGGGTATGTCACATTTGAACATGCCAGTGACTGCTTCACCGCATATTGTTGGTCAAGCACCCCACTGCGCTCAAGTAGTGTTATCCCACTCAATACATGGACGCATATCACTATTTCATCAAACGTCAATACCAATATTTCCCAATATCATCTGAACGACTACATTTTCATTAATGGTCAATCTGCGGGCTCACGATCAGCTACTGCCAGCTCAGCCCAGCCGATTACAGCGATCGCCGGGACAACTGTGGTGAGTACCAAACCCGTCACCCGCACATATATTGACACCTATGGCTCTTCCAATGCCCAAAACCAAAGTGACGCCGTTGAAGGCAACAAAACCTACTACCCATTTAGCAACACCAGACGGGCGCTATCGTATGGCGATGTCGGCTCACTCCTCGGCAGCACGCAGGCCACCATTGCGCTCTGGGTCTACCCAAATGTCAGCCCAAACGAATTCCGTGTACTGGCATCTAGAGCTGGCACTTCAGGCAGTGGTGCCTATGCAATTCGCATTAAAGGGACACGGGTATGGGTCAACTTCAACATTACGGCGATTGGCTCAACGAGCGGATATACAGGTGTAGATACCGGACTCGATATTACGCCCAGCACCTGGAATCATATTGCGCTGATCTACAATGCATCTGCCACAGGCACGCAATTTAGTGTGCGGGTTGGTTCCCAACGCCGTGATTTCACTGCCAGCGGTACGGTCACCGAAACCGCACCTGCAGAGTTAACCCTTGGCACGAGCAAATTGTGGACTACCTATAATCCGTTTGATGGTCGCATTGGTAATCTCTTCATTACGCCACGTGCGCTGAGTGATTCCGAATTAACTGCACTTCAATTAGAAACCTTCAGCACGGATAGTTTGCGCAAATATGGCAACAGTGATCCGGTGAATGCAACACTCAACATTGCCGAGAATTACGCAGGTGACCTCGATGAACTGCGGATTGCACCGGTATATACGCGCACGAGTGACGCTGCCAGTGAACAAGTCAAGGCAGCCCCAAATTGGAACCTGACCTTTGAAAACAATGTAAGTAGCAATCAAACACGAGTAACCGATGGAGTGACTGCCACCGCTCAAATAGATAGTGTCGTCCTGCCAGAAGATGTTCCTACGCGGGCAGGAATTACCCGATTCAATTTTGCAGCCACGTGCGATGCACCTGAAATCAGTGGGGCGAGTTGCCCAATTGGCAATACCGTTGGTATGGCAGGCATTGCAGGCACATTTAATGGCACAGATACGCTACTCCAAGTGAGCAACCCCGTCACGATTACTAACGAAATCAAAGCTGGTGGTAGTGTACGGCTGCTCATTCACCCAGACAAACTCAGTGGCAATCAAACCATTTTTTACTATGGGGATAGTGTGGGAAGTAATGCCAAACTCCAAGTGCGGATTGTCACAGACAGAATCCAAATCCGAGTCGGCACCAGTGTATTTACCAGCACGACGGCACTCCCCATGGCCTGGAATCAGCTTTCGTTTCGGTTCGGTGCAGATGGTTTCCGTTATTATCAAAACGGCACACTCGATACCGGGAGTAGTGCCACCAGCAATGCCGCGACGACCTTTAGTAATGCGACATCAGATGTCTTACGCATCGGCGGGAAAGGCAAAATAAACAATGTTTTTGGCACCGCAAGCGAAATGTACAAGGGCGGGATTGACGACATCACCTTCACGCCAAGTAGCTCAACTGATGCCAAAATCTTCCGTATTGCTCGTTCACAATTTTCACAAGCAATAACGAAAGTCAAAGTTGCAGAATTCACCATTGATGCCGATGCGCCACTGGTATCAATTACAAACCCCAGATATGTATCACGGGTGCCGGTCCAATTTACCATTCGCACCAACGACCCCACTTCCTCCATCCAAAGCATCACCGCTGCAATTACGAGCACCATCAATAGTGCGGGCACAATCGTCGCACCCTTCACGAGTACGATTCCCGCAGCCGAATGCCTGGACGCTGTCGCTGGCACTGCCTATTGCCCGACATTCCAGCTCAATCAAGCTACGACAAGTAATATCGAAGGCAAATACGGTATCTCAATCACTGCCTTTGATGCCGTCAACAACACTGGTACCGGCCAATCACTGATTTTGGTTGATACCACACCGCCAATTACTCCCACATTGGTTCATGCAACAGCCACCTACACGACTAGTCGTGCAATCAACCAAAACAATCCCCATCTCCTCATCCGGCTCCAAACTAGTGATCCAGTCCTACGCAACTCGGGTAATAGTCTAGGCAGCGGTGTGGCAGCGGTGAGTGTCAATATCAAAGATAACGCTGGTCGTACACTCAATGAATTACCCGTACCGGCGCGTTTGGTCAACGGGGCATGGGAAGCAGATATGTCGTTACCATTTGGGGACCCAACCGGGTTCTATCAAGTGAGTGCGATTGTCACAGACAATGTCGGCAACAGACGCGATGCAATTGTTGCCGGCGCCAGCAATCCCATCGAAATAGACAACTCTCCCCCCCAAGTTACCTTGACATCACCATCTGCATACGATTCAACGACTGCAACTATTGGGGCGGTGGCATTGCAAGGACGCATATCAGATTATGTTGACGGACGGCCAGGCATTCACCGTGGGATGCGGGTGCGTCTCGATTTCGAAACACCCGATGGTTCCAAAATCTTCGACAACCGCGCCGATAGTCGCTATACCACTACCTGCACAATCTGTCCTACGGTTGCAAGTGACACCACCGCCACCACCGACACCAAAAACCGCGTAGCGCGGTTTAGTGTTGATGCACCCAACCAATCGTTAAGCATTACCAATGTAGCCAGTGTCTTGACCGGAACGTTTAGTATTGCCTTGATGGTGAAAATCCGTGACAGTGGGACTATTTTGAGTACTGGCATTGCCAGCAATCCGCGGCTACGCCTCAAAGTCGACAAAATAGGCAGTACCTTCAAAATCACCGCCCAACAAGGCAACAAGAGCATTGCAACCCCCGCAACCATCCCCTCAAACACATGGTATTACCTGATTTACAGTGAATACGGCACAACCATGAGTCTGGTCTATGGAAGAACCCTCAGTACCATGGCTCCCGCACTCACCGTGTCAAAAACAGGGGTGACCACACCAGTACTCAATGACCTCATCCTCGGTGCAATCCGATCCAACACTACATCGACAAATCGTGAAGATTACTTTAGAGGCTATATTGACGATGTAATCGTGTCAGAATTCCCGCTCGAAAGCACTGACCTGATCGGTCCATCAATTAGTCGGGGCAACGACACCCTGAGTCAACAAACCCGTCTCGCTATTACTGAAGATGGCTTCACCAATAATGATGGGTTAGCAGCGCTCGCCACCTATTACTTGCCCATGAATCAAGTTGGTTTGCCAATGCTTGATAGCATTAATGGCACAAAATCATCATCTTGTGCCACGATTGTGAACACCTTCGGTACGTGCCCCACAATCACCGAAGGGTTTACCACGAATGCGATGCAATTTAATGGCGATTATGATGGAGTGTTAACCGGAGCCACACTGCAATCAACAAATGCTATTTCGCAAAGCATGGCATTACGTTTCAAAATCAACCCACAAGATTACAATCCAAGTAATTTATTACAAATGAATGGATTTACAAATAGTGCCCTTATCGCCTATCTCCAAGCCACTGCCAATACAGATTCACTCGCCATGCGCTTCAGTTATGACAATCGCAAACAAACGGTGAATGTAAGAATAACCAATTCAACCAGCGCACCCATCGAGACAACCGACACAGCGACATTGATTCCAGACAATGATTGGCACACATTGGTAATCACCGCGAGTGGTAGTGCGGGAAATACCCAGGTTACCATCTATATTGATGCCAAACAGATTTTGACACGTAGCGTGCCTGGCTATTTTCGCAATGCCCAACTAGGGCTTGGGGCGTTCATTGGCACGGTAGCATCGCCAAACGAATACCCGCTCGGTGCTGCAAAAAACATCACCGTTGATGATGCCGCGATTTTTCAACGTGCATTAACGATGAAAAACATCATCGACTACTCGTATGGCTATAGCACCGTCTATGATGAAACTTTTGACGAAGTGGCAATTGGTGCAGGCAGTGTCATTGTTGACGCATCACCATATCATCAATCAAGTACCGTATCGAGCGCGCGTACTCAACTCAGTGTGGTAGGAATTTCAGGTCTTGGAGCCTTAGATTTCAATGGTAGTGACGAAGTAGTCCATCATGACAACAACGGTATCAGCTTTGGGGCTGCCAACCAATCGTGGAGTCTTACGGCGTGGGTTACGCCTAAGCAATCAGGGAGTTCAGGAACCATCGTTAAAGGAACGGCAAACGACTACTCATATGAGCTTTCATTGGATGCCGGGAAACCCAAATTTGTGATGGCGGGCATGACGATTACCACCACTACCGTCTTGCCAACCACTAATCCCGCTCATCTCGCCGTTAGTTCCAACGGGGTAAGTACCACGCTACTTCTGAATGGGGTTGCGCTCAAGACAAAACTCAACGGTACTGCGTCATTCCCCACCACCACCAATAAACTCGTCTCATTCACCACCAAAACACAGTCAGCGGGTACTGCTTCGGCAAATAACGCCTATGACGGCAATTTCACCACTGCATCGCAAACAACAAGGAGCACCAATCCCTATTGGATGGCCACCAATAGTGCGACTAGCAATTTGATTGACCGCATCACCATCTATAGCGCTGACCCATCATCTAACTATCCATTACGCAATTTTTATGTGTTTGTCTACGATGATCTCAGTGACACTTCCATCGCTAACCTAAAAACAAATGCGCACTGGACATACTACAACGCTGGCACTGTCTATGACCACATCGTTATCCCCGTCCCATATGGAATTCATGGCAAGAACGTCCGCATTGTCATGGAAGGAACCAATCAAACACTCTATCTCAATGAAGTGCAGATCTTCCAATTACCCAAAATACGGATTGGGACAGGATTTACAGGAGTGATTGATGATATCAAAATCTATCGCCGCGCTATCAATGCAGCAGACATCAATCGCATTCAGGCGATGATTTGGCGTACGAGTACACTAACAGGCTATCGTTTATACAACGACAGTGTCAATAGTGGCTACTACTGGAGCCAAAATCTCGCGAGTGACGTTGAAGTCAATGCCACCATTCAAAGTAACAGTACCGATACCAATAACAATTCACAGCGTACCATCGGTGAAAAACCATTGTGGAGCGGGGGAATTGATACACAAGCACCTCGGGTAGTTGTCACCAATCCCAATTATACCTATGCAGTAAGCGCCACCGACCGTAATCTCATGACCAATCAAATTACCACCCCTTGTGGTGCAAATATCAGCATGACCAACCAACCAGCTGATTCGTTGTGGTTCCTCACCCGGATGAGCTTCCTCGATGGCACTGTATCGCCACTCACCAAAGTTACGGGTAATTGTACGCTCACCAACACGCCCCAGATCATGCAAACAAACTCCCAAACCATTTCACCCACCACCGAACTGGTGTATGGCAACGCAGTAGCCTATATGGGGGGGAATAATACGATTGCGTTAGCAAATAGCAGCATTGGTACTGCAGTAATCCAATCAACCATTGCCGTAAGTGGTGTGGTGAACAAACTCGCAATCAATCGCACGAGCACCCGACTTTATGCGGTAACCACACTCAATGGGCAAAGTAAATTGTCAATTTTTGATGTGAGCACCTCCACGACCCAGCCCAGCTTGATCAATAGTATGAACATCGATTTAACAGCGGGAACAAGTATCACCAATCTCGCAATCGCCAATAACGGTGGCCAAGATACATTTGTGCTCTTGACGGATGCGCAGCTCCCTGCAAATATCATCGTCATCAGTGTCAGCAATGTCAGTACGAGTACACCACCAACCCGCATCGCGACATCTACCGGCAATGAATTACCCATTTATCACATGACCATCCAAGACGATTTAGTGGTCTTTGCGCATGGCAGCGACGGGATTTCCATTCACCGCATCAGTGATATCGGTATTTTGGATGAGGTTGCACGGTATAAAACTCCAGGTTTTGCACACAAAGTCTTTTTCCAAGGGAATAATGTCCTCATTATTGATGATGATGAAGGCTTTGACGGTGCGACGGCACCGACATCTGCCAATATCATCAGAGTCATCGGTGTGGTTGATAGTATCGTCGCTGGCCAAGCCATCCTCGAGACTACCATCACCGAAATTGCCACATACATGCATACCACCACCCAGGCGCCGTATGCTGAAGAGGATGTTGTCTCATACCGCATTCTCGATGTTGTGCCCTATATCAACGACGCAATCATGATTTTGAGTACGGCCCAAGAACAACCCAATAACCAACGTATCTCAATCGTGCATATTTCAGCCAATAGTCTGGAGCTCATAAACGACACTCGATTTGATAGCCCAGGTGCGACACGGATTGCAACCAATAATCAATCAGTGATAGCCCTCAGCACCATCGCGAATACCACCAAAGCAGTCGGCTTCCAAATTAGCGATAGTCGCCTAGCCACCCAAGTATGTGATATCGTCTACAACTGTACGACGATTACCTCACCCTATACCGCCACCATCCAATTAGCCCAAAACCCACCGCTCCAGGCCAGTGTGCAAATTCTCAACCCAGAGAAAATGTACACAACCACGACGCCAACCATTTATGTCCATGCTGAGTCTCCAAACGGAATCACCCGGTTAGCTATCAGCGTCAATGGTGTTGAACAAGCGAATCCTTGGATTAGTAGTGGCAACAATCCGTTTGTGCTCGAAACTGCCCTCCCATTGAATCTGGGGAGCGGTACCTATGCAATCGCCATCGAAATGACTGATGCACTCTCGACCACCATCACCAGTGCAGTCATGAACACAGGAATCGATCTGACGGCGCCACAAATCGCCATTACCACACCAGTCATCGGACAAACACAATTAATCAACGAATATTCATTTATCAGTGCAGTAATCACTGACGACATTGGGCTCAATTCGCTACAAGTCATAAACAAAATAGACAACACGTTAATCCCCTATACCATAAAACGAGAGGGAAATCGTGCCAACGTGACAATTTTGTATCGCAGTAACCAAACGGTGCCACAAACCATACCGCTCCAGTTAATTGCCACAGATTACGAAGGTCGTACCACCAATCTAAATACCAATATCACTGTTGATCTCGTCGCACCAACTGCAACAAATGCTACGCTGAAGGCAACGATTGCTGGCGTGTTAACCACGCTGACCAATAATCAGCTCTTGCCTGCATTCACCGATTTACAAGCCACCTGGAGCCAGATTAATGACCAGTCAAAAATCACCCTCAATCAACTCGAATACACGACTACATCCACCGGCGGAACGACGCCATACACGATTACGTATGCCCTCCCTGCCAACGCTACCACTATTACAAGTGGCCGGATGCCCATTGTAGGAGCCCCGGCAATTAGCACCACCGAAGCCAGCAAGATGGACTTCCGCTTGCACTTGCGCGACGAGTGGGGAAATGACACAACCTCACCCCTGCCGTCTATTTATGTCGATAGCATAAATACCCCTGACTATACCCTGATGAATGGCCAAAACCCACCCTATCGTGGCTTCATTAATAGCAGCTGTACAATTTTGGGCACTGATACGCGACCAACCAATATCGGTAGCCAACAATTCGCCACCACCTGGGATAGCCAAGCATTACGCTTCAATTGGCAAGGCGCTGACTGGAATTATGATGGTGATCTCTTCATCTACCTCGACACCAAAGGACCAAGCAGCAATTACCCGTCTGGTGGTACCTACAGAGCCTACCGACCAGCGAACTATACCCAAGTCATTACTGACAGCCTCAATTTTGGCGCATCGTTTATTAGCCTTCCCGGTGATATGGCCTCACGCTTCGGCAATCCCTCATCCGACCGGTCAACACTTGGTGCGGATTATGCCATCCATGTTCAAAACCGTACCACCATTAATTTACTCCGCTGGGATGGTACTGATTGGGTCAATGACGGTATAACTCCTGAATATCGTTATGGCATAGATGACGGAATCAAACAGACTGATATTCGCGTCTTGTTCAGCCAAATTGGGTATGTTACGTCTGTTCCTTTAGGCGTGGTCGCATTTGCAACCACACCGACGAGCTTTATCCCATGGGCGGCATTTCCTACTGCCAATCCAGCCCAAAGCGATCAAGGTGATGATGCCCTCGTTGCATTGCCTATGAATACCGGATACGGATGGGATCGGTTAATTGCAGGAGTCTGTCCAAAAACCGCCACCATCAACACCCCCAGTCTCGAGATAAATGCAACCCTGACAAATACCCCGGCTGGTGCAACCCAAGGTACCACAAGCACATATTTCCGTACCACAACACCAGATGCAGTCAATCAACTGATTACAGAATCAGCAGATGTCTGTGCGCAATTAATCGGCAACAAATGGTGCGACACCGCCACCGCCATGCAAACCAATACCATTAACAATCCTTATATCCTAGACACCTTGACCAGCATGCTCAACGATACCAATGCCCCAATCATTGGTGATGGTCAATCTACACCATATGTCCTTACCATCAAAAACCCCAGCCTCACAAGGCCCACAGCCACCCTCTACGCATTGGTCGAGACCTACGGCAATATCTGGTTGACCAACAGCAATAGTACGGTCAGTCCGGCTATCGTGAATGGAGGGAATTACAGCTACCATACCATTTCGAGTGGCAATGGCTGGCGCGATTATTTACTCATTCGCATCGATCCGTTAGCGGCCAACGAAACCAGAACGATTACGCTCAACACCATCACAGACCGCAACAAGGCCCAAGCATCAGAAGCAGACCGATTAACTACCGCCCATATCGCCAAGCTATCAGTGCGCTTCAGCGATCAAGCTGTGTTGACAAACGGGGTCATCACCGGCATCGATAGCAATCGCACAATGGAATGGCTGAACACCGCAAATACCATCGATAACGAAGCACCAAGCCAAGTACTTGCCGATAATCAAGCATTCCTCAAACCAGGAGTCACGTCAATTACTGGCAAGGTGGTCGATGCATCAGCGGTGACAGCGGTACTGCTCGAATACAATACCAATCTCAGTAACGTACCAAAATCAATTAATTGCGGTGCTGCAATTAATGGTCGCTGGCAATGCCCAATTACCATTACGAGCACCATCAATACGGTCAATTATCGAGTCCGCGCGAGTGATACGTTCAATCAACAGAGCAAGTGGAGTGCGTGGTATTCCTCGGAAATCGACCGCACGACACCAACATTCTTATTTAGCACATTGAGTACCGCTATCCTCAACGCACCCTACGTCAGTGGCAACACGATTAGTCTGAGTGGCGTGGTAACCGACTCAAATAACCAAGTCGATATTTCGATTTGTGACGAACAAATCGATAGTTGTAATCTTGGTACGGTGACGAACCCAACCGTTATCCAAAACACATTCACATCACCAGTGAGCACACCAAATAGCACCCTGAGTATCAAGCCATGTGCTCAAACAGAGCTCATTAACTACGACCACTTGCTTATTTCCCAAACTGCAGCACCGGCAAATATGCGAATTGCATCACTCAATGTGACGGTCAAAGCCACATCCACTGCCACCGACCAAATCACGCTCTGGCTGCAATCACCATCAGGAACGTTAGTACCACTGCTCACCAACCAACGATTAGCTACCACCGATATTTACAGCCAATTCAGAGACGACAGCAGCAATACCAGCCTACCCGCTGTAGCGGACTTCACCCAATCACCGGTGTCTATCCGTCCCAACGGACAACTCTCTACGCTTACGGGTGAACCAATCAACGGCACATGGCAATTATTGGGTTGCGATAGTGGCGCTGGTAGCACGAG
This sequence comes from uncultured Roseiflexaceae bacterium, assembly GCA_903889425.1. Lineage (GTDB taxonomy): Bacteria > Chloroflexota > Chloroflexia > Chloroflexales > Roseiflexaceae > UBA965. Next base: position 20,207 of record CAISXI010000043.1, read on the forward strand.
TATCATCAACGAATGGGGTATCGAATTTGCCTCTGCAAGCACGCCGATAAGCCAGAATGCACCTTGGAGCTATACGCTACAGCGCACCGATAACCTCGATAATATACGCCGGAATTTGGTAATATCGGCGGTAGACAAAGCGAGCAATATCAGCGAAGCCCAAGAAGTTTCTATCAAAATCGATACATTAGCACCGCGACTTAATATCACCCAATTACAAGACATCATCTTGGCAAATAGTGTCCAAACACTCTTCCAAGGCACTATCAGTGAAGGAGGCGAAGTAACCGCACTTACTGCCAATATCTACAGTAATGATAATTTAGCGCAAAGCATTAATCTTGGTTGGGTTTTCAGCCAAAATCAAGAAACACAACGTATCAACTACTTGTCAAACCGGGCAATTAGTACCTATACATGGCAATTACCTATCGACAGCAATACCCTGGTTGCCGGCAATTACACGGTGCAATTTATCGTATCTGATGCAGCCGGAAATCGGTTTACCAGCACGGCGTACACCTTTATCATCCCGGCAACCATCGCGCCATCAGTCAATGTCCGCAATAACGTGGTTATGCCCCACAGTGATAGTTATCGCTTGGATTATCTCGTGGATACCGGCAGCGGAAATACGAGCGTCAGTGCGAAAGTCGCATTAGATACACCGGCCTCGCCAATCACAAATACCGCTACCTTGTCAATGTGGGATAGTAATGGATTGCCTGATAGTACTGCCCAATCAAAGATCCCATCAGCGTTACAAAGTAATCGTTTGACGCAGCTCGTTATGAACGATACCCTAGCCGCCGCGGTCGATGATGCCGCCACAGTTACGACCTGGGCACTATCCACCGCCAATACGCTTACAATCACCAATCCCCTCACAAATGTGTCACAAATCGCCCTTGGGGATAGCGATAATCCACACCTATTGACCCTTTCTCATACGGGAGTGGTGAGCGACTACACCACACTAGGAGTCACAACCGTACTTACGCACGCAGTCGCAATTGCTGCCGGTCACACCCATAATTTGGCAATTCGTGATTTTGGCGCACTCTATGCGTGGGGCTCTACAAACACCTATGGCGAAACCACCATCCCCATTACGGCAAGTATGGGTATCGCCCAGATTGGTGCGGGGGACGGATTTAGCGTGGTGCTTAAATCCGATGGCCGCGTCCTCGCCTGGGGGAAAAACGATCTGGGTCAAGCAACAGTCCCCGTGAGTGCCAGCAATCAAATCGCCCAAATCGCCGTCGGGAATAGCCACGTATTGGCATTACACCAAAACGGCACCATCGTGACGTGGGGGAACTCGAGTAATGGCCTGCAAAACATACCAGCAGGTGCGGTCGATGTCATCGCGATTGTCGCCAACGACGATACCAGTGCGGCATTGACACGGAATGGAGCCCTCTATGTATGGGGCACACACACCAGTGTCAGTAGTTGTTGTAGTGGAAGCAGTGTAATTGCCATCAACCGTACCCAAACACTCACCAATCAGATGACAATGGCACAAACCCAGACAAACACACTTCCAGCCAATACCATCACAGTGCCATTATCCAATACGTTCTATGGACTGATACCCAATCAACGCTATCGCTATACCATCGTCGTAACCAATAGTGCTAGCAGTACCACTTACACCGGGGTATTTGATACTACTCAGCGTTATTACATGCGCTATCTACCGCTCCTTGCTCGCGATGGGTCAACCGTAATTAATACCAATCTTGGTAAATAAGGAGCCTGATTATGTACAAACAATTTCTTACATACTTGATTACCTGCGTACTTATCAGCACCTTGTTTGCCGCACATCACGCAGTACAGGCCATACGTTCGCCCAAAGCGGCGTGTCCGACACCGAACAAGAAAGGCACAATAAATGCAGTTTACACATTCACTAACACGGGCGAATGCACATGGACAATCCCATCTACCGTCAAAAGTATCGACATACTTGTAGTTGGCGCTGGCGGGGCTGGTGCAGCGAATGGTGGTGCAGGTGGTGGCGGCGGGCAAATACTAGAGTACCGTAGTAAAACGGTTACTCCTGGATCAACAATTACAATCGTGGTTGGTGCACCTGCAACCACTGCTGGCGGGGCTGGCGCAGATTCAAACATCACACTCCCCAACAATGCACCATTTTTAGCAAAAGGTGGGGTCGGTGGTGGGTCATCAACAGGAGGTACTGGCTGGAGTCCCGTGGGCTACATTGCTGATATAATAAGTAATGGAACATATAATAGTAATGGCGGTGATAGTTGTGATAACACCGGTCCCGGATTTACCGTTGGTTTTTTCACAACTCCTTTAGTTGTTTATTCTCACGGTGGTCATAAATCCGGTTGCTCCGCTACCACACTTATCTATTTCGGAAGCGGTGGTAATGGCTATTCAGGCTCAGGTGCTCCATCGTTAGGCATTGCTGGTGTCATCAAAATTCGTGAGTCAGAATATCTGACCTCAACCGAAATAGCCAATCAAACAAATACCGCCATCACCAATCAAACAAATGCGGCCATCACCAATGTGGCCGCTTCGTGGACGCTTACCAATACACCAACCCGGTCCAATACACCAACCCACACCAATTCACCATCCCGGTCCAATACACCATCCCGGTCCAATACACCATCCCGGTCCAATACACCATCCCGGTCCAATACACCATCCCGGTCTAATACACCAACCTGGACCAATTCACCAACCCGATCGAATACACCAACCCACACCAATTCACCAACCCGATCGAATACACCAACCTGGACAAACACGCTTACCAATACATCAACCCGATCCAATACACCAACCCACACCAATACACCAACCCGATCCAATACACCAACCCGATCCAATACACCAACCCACACCAATACACCAACCCGATCCAATACACCAACCCACACCAATACAAAGACGTTGACCCCATCGAGAACGGCCACATTCTCTGTAACGCGCACCAACACTGCAACCTCTACACCTGTAATTTCGGTGCCAACCGCCCAAATCCCCACCATCGATAGTGGGGGGCAATTACTCACCTGGGGGATTAATGCACCCTATCACATCGATGCGATTCCCAACCTGAACAATGTCGGTGTAGTGCAAATCGCCATGGGTGAACACCACGCATTGGCACTCACCGCCAACGGCACCGTCGTTGGCTGGGGGACAAATCTCAGAGGGGAACTAACCATTCCCACCACACTCACCAATGTAGTCCAAATTGCCGTCGGTCAATATCATAGTGTGGCACTCAAAAATGACGGTACCGTCGTCATGTGGGGCGACGCTGCCGCCTTAACACCGCCGACAGGGGGCTCACTTACCGGCGTTATCCAAATCGTCGCTGGAGATAACCACACCATATTACTTAAATCCACCGGGCAAATCGCCGTGTATGGGGCATCTACAGCCCAAGCAGTGCCATCGATACTGAGTAGCAAAGTAATTGTCGCAGTCGCTGCTGGGGGGCTTAATTCGTTAGCCCTTGGCAATGATGGGGCCGTATATCAATGGGGCGATTCGTCACTCCAATTACCGACCCGCGTAAGCGGCAGTGTCATGCGTGTTTTTGCAAGTGGCAACGTCTATGCCGCACTACGAAGCGATGGCGATCTCTACCTATGGGGTGCAGTAGGCACGTTAGTAAGCAATGGCAATGCCACATTGATCTCAAATGCGACGAGTGGGTGCCCCTGTCTAAGTATTCCCAGCATGAGTGGCTTGGTCAATATCAATCAATCACTCTGGGGGATTACCCTCGCCAAACGCTCAGGGCAACGACAAGCATTCCCCTACCAATCCGCAGCAGTACCTGCCGACCTTCCGCTCGGGGCGCTCAAATTGAGTACCCATCAAAGCCACAACTTTGGTATCGCCATTATTCCCTTTTCACGGGCAGTCATTACCACGACACCCACCCCAAACACGCAACTTTCAATCCGTACCGCTAATGAATTTAATACACTCGGCGTACTCAGTGTGTGGGGTGGCAACAGTGCAATCCAATCAATCCCTACGGATGCCAGTGATAAACTCATCCAAATCAGTGCCGGTTATCGCCATATGGTTGCACTTCGCCCCGATAGCGTTGTCGTGGCATGGGGTGATAATGCATTTGGACAACTCAACGTCCCAACTGGGATTACGACCAGTCGCCCCTACACCGATACGACGCGCGTCATTGCACTTGCGTCAGGGGCCTATCACACGTTAGCATTGCGCGCCAACGGGACAATACTCGCATGGGGAAGTAATGAAAGCAAGCAAACCACAATTCCCCCATTAACCGCCGTGGCCCAAATTGCGGCAGGCGTCCGTCACTCAGTCGTCTTACAAAGCAATGGCGCAATAGCCAGTTGGGGTGACAATACCTACGGGCAACTAAATGCACCCTATATCTCTGGTGTCATCAAAATTGCTGCAGCGGGCTGGCATACTGTCGCATTGCTCCGCAACGGAACAGTTGTCGCCTGGGGCCGGAATAATTATGCACAAACCCAAGTAAGTGGCTATACCGGAGTCATTGATATTGCCGCAGCCCAAGAAAACACCATTTTGTTGCTCCAAACAGGGCAAATCGTCGTTATCGGCAAAAACACCCAAGAACAACTCTATGCCCCCATTGACAGCTACCAACGGATCGGCGCGGGAGCCAACCATATCCTGGCGATTAATTCGAATGGGAAAGTACTCGGGTGGGGACTCAATTCCAATGGACAAACGACTATTCCCAATCAACTCCTCTTCCCATTCCAAGTGGTTGGCGGTTACAATTTCAGCGCAGCCTTGGTGCAAGCAATCGACAAGCCCGAAAACACCCCCATCAGAAGCACGGCAACAATTCCATCATTACCGATGATTGCCACTACCATGCCTGAAGCGAATCGCGGCAATTACATCGTGCTGGCAAATGGACTCAAAACAGATCCCATATCATTTAGCGGCAGTAATATTACCCTTGCAGCCGGGATTACCAGTACGCTCGACATTGCAGGCAATATGACATTTATCCGCGATGCAAATACCCAATTATGTAACCTCCCATCAACCCTAGCTACTCAAATTTTCCAACAAGGAATTGGAGAATTCGTTGTCACACTCTATAAAAACCGCGTCGTGCGGGTGTGGAGTACATGTAACTGGAATAATGAAGCATCGAGTAATGATGAGCTTATCCCAACGGCATTTCAACAAAATGTTGCCGAAATTTCGGTGCGTGGTCCGCATATTATGGTGCTCACCATTGATGGTCGCATCTGGTCAAATCTCTTTAATCTCACCCAACGCACCAACATCAAACATATCGCTGCTGGGCGTAATTTTGCGGCCATTTTGCTCAATGACAACACCATCCAAGTTGTCGCCCAAGACAATCTCGACGGCATCTTAAATATTCCACCATCTGCAACCACACTGACTGAAATCAGTGCGGGCGATTACCACATTTTGGCACTACGCAGCGACGGTAGACCCGTCAGCTGGGGGGCAAATAACCACGATGAAGGGCAAGCCGACATCCCATTTGCAGCCCAGAAAAACGTCATCGCCATTGCGACGGGAGAAAACCAAAGCATGGCGTTACTCAACACCGGTAGTGCAGTCGCATGGGGTGATTATCCTGCCAATACCATCGACAACCTCGATATCGTCAATACAAATTATTTCGTTACCGGCATTTCTACCGGAGATCGTCGCATCGCCGTGAATATTTTGCCGCGCCCCGTAATCCTCACACCCACGACTATTCCAAGTGCAACCAAGGCCATCATCCCAACCCTCACCCCACGCGCATTATCCAATGTCATCGCGAGTGGATTAATTGGCTGGTATAACATGTCGGAATTTCAGTCCATAGGGACATTCAATTCCACTGGGGTGACATTCTCCTGTACTGCTACCACAAATTGTCCCAGCACACTCCCCAACGAAACCACCGCACTCCAATTTATCGATAGTCGTGGTGATGAACTTGGTAGTAGCGGTGTCGCCAGCGGCAATATCACGTTAGACAACATACCATTTACCGTACGTGCAGTCATCCGCCGTGACACGCTCAATCGCAATGAAGTCATCATGAGCTTGGGTCAACCAGGAATAGCAAATAAATATCTCACCATGGGCATCGACCGCGAAAGTCGTCCGTTCTGTAATTTCTTTGGGAGTGATTTACGTAGTGCCAATTGGTACAGTGACCTCACTTGGCATCAATACGCTTGTAGTTATGACCCAACCTCACGGGTACGTACCCTGTGGCGCGACACCGCAATCATTGCCCAAGATGTGGTCCTGGCAGGATTTACGCCCGGTTCAGCACGTATCATCATCGGCAGACGCTATGACACCATGGAAGGATTTACGGGTACCCTGAGTAGTTTCGAAATCATCAACCACGTCGTCACCCAATCCGAAATGCAAGATCCAACCAGCATCGTAAGTACGGACAAAATTGCCCGCCTCCAAATCGAAACCCTCGTGAAAAGCATTTCCCCGAATCGGGCGACCATTCGTTGTGGAGGAGATAACGGACTTTGTGCTAATTTCGCCATTCCCCGGGTCGGAAAATCCCACGACGATCGCGCTGCTATTTTCCAAAACAACCAACTAAAAATCGTACTCCAACCCACCTCAGCCAGTTTTACGATTGCGTACTGGGCTGCACCAGACAACTATGTTTTGCCCGCCATTATTGCTTCACGCCTAAACTCAGATAACACAGGGCTCTATATGGGCTTCGCCCAAACCACTAATGGTGAAGGATCAACAGCCCCACAAGTATTTTGCAAATGGCAACTGAATGAGAGTAACACAACGATTGCCCTCAATATCACAGAAACATTTAACAATTGGACGCACTATGCCTGTAGTTATGATGCAGTCAAATCTGAATTAGCGTTTTATGTAAATGCCCAACTTGTTGATCGTCAATCAGTGCCGACGCAATCTCTGGGTAACAGCATAGAAGTTGGGCACAACAGTGCATCAGCATACTATGCCGAAATGTCCTATCGGGGACTCCTTGATGACTTGATGATCTATGATAGTGCCCTCAGTGCCAGCACGCTTATATCGATATACAACACGACCAATCCACCAGCTCCCGTTACCACGCCGACGGCGATAATCTGCAGCCCCGCTTGTACACCAACCATCACGTTTAGTCCCACTACCGTTCCATCAGCGACGACCGCATTCCAAAGCAAAACTGCACGCCCTGCAACTTTAACCCCAACCAATCAACGCATCCCAACATTTACCTTTACCCCTTCACGCACCTTTACCGCATCATTAACAAGAACAGCGACGAAAACACCAATCTACACGTCAACCCCAACCCCTACAGTGCCATCTGCGACGCCAAGCAACACCTATACCCGCACCAAAACTCCAACACGGACACCGCTCTATATCACACGCACAATGCTCATCGTTCGGACCCGCACATCTTATATTCAAACCCAAACGGCAATAGTGGTGATTGGTCAAACTCAAACCGCCCAGGCCTTGCTACCAACCGCTACTGCAACCATCACGCTTACTGCATCGCCATACCCCATCCCAACCAACGCAACTCGTACGGCAACAGCGTATCCAGTGCCCAATTCATCATCCACCACACACCGTTTTTGGCGTTGACTCATTGTCTTGTAAACCAGCTAAGGAGTACCCATGTCATATACGTATACCGCAATCGAAACAACACGTTACCAAATTACGACACATGACCACGCCAAAATAACGTAATTCAGCATTCCGTGGGGGGTACCGTATCGCATACGGTACCCCCCACCGTCCCTACACACACGCAATACCTACGCCAATTTTCGTCACATATTTCTGCACACGCATCCATCGTATTGATACTCACACCACAAATCATCCCACCGTCACTTCATGACGAATACTATGAATCACATCATAAAAATTTGCTTCCGGAGGAAATCGTTGTGATTGCGGCAACAACCCATCATTTATTTTGTGTATCGTCTGTATTTGTTGGTCAAACAAATGATAATACATTGGGGCACGGTAAATTGCTCGTTCTTCACGAAATCGATCACATAACGCATAGAGTCCAACAGCATCACTGATTTGCCCACGAATGAGCATTAAACTGCAATACAAATCAATCATGAAGAGCAGATTCTGAATCCCACCTCCTTGATAAAGCACTATAAACGCATTGCGAAATTCCGTGAACGCCATCGCCACTTGATTGTTGATTACCGCAACCACACTCAAACGTAATGAACACAGTGCACTTGCAGTGGCGATATTGGAGCGCGAAAATCCATCCCTAGCGGTTATCAACTGTTGGCACGCTACATCAAATTGACCCATCGCCAACAAAATCAACCCACGATTGCTCAATACTTCCAATAATCCAAAAGAATCGCTATGTGGCTGAAAAAGCCCTAATGCGGCGTTATTACAGCGAAAGGAATCCGCAATATTCCCCATATTAAAATATATAAAACTATATGTATTATATGTACGTGCCAACCAAAACAAATTTTGTTTTTGCGTAAAATACGCAATAAGAAGTTCCATGTTTTCACAAAATTTCGCAAAAATTTGTGGCGTAATAGACGGTGTGTCATTTAATGTATTTGTGGCAATATGGCTCATACAGCGTGCTTCTAGAAAGTCTAATTGTGCATCACGCGCCAACACCAATGCCCGTTCTAGATTGGTAATTGACATGCGGATTAGACCACGCGCACTATATAACAACCCGAGCACGTAACACAACTCTGCATAGAGTGGATGAATATCACCAATTGCCATGACACATGATTCCACGACACTGGTTGCTTCAATACTTAATCCATACATTATCCATAATTCATGCCAACAAATCACGACTTTTGCTGCATCTACAATACTATTTCGCTCCATCAATAACTTACTCATCACCATAATGTTGGTCAAATCACTGATGGTATACGCTCCATTTTGATCAGCATTAAATCCCGCTGCGTAATTCGTTGGAACAATTAACGCCTTGCCAATATTGTGGACCAATCCATGCCATGTCATCTCAGAAAACTTATGCAGTATCACTTGCCGCAGTACGGCATGCACTTCATACTGTAATTCAGCTCCAGGTATCAGATAAATCACTTGACGATTAATCAATAAATGAAGTATATGATGCAAATCAAATTTGGTCAGCGTAAATACATCCGTTGCCAATAATTCCAAAATACGTTGGGTCATCGGCATCGCACAAATACTTAAAAACTGCAATACCTTTAATTCGTCTGGCGATAAGCCTGCAAGCGCTTGTTGCACAAAATCAGAAATATGCACACTGTGCGTCCCACGTGCGACCGCATTTGCAATCATCCCAATATAAAGCGGATTCCCAGCCACCGCATGACACGACGACAACACAAATCCCGAGTCAACATACGCACCACCGGCATGATAAAAAATCCGCAAAAACAATGTGCAGGCCGAATCCATTATTGATTCATATCGTAACGAAGGAACATCAACCATCTGAAAATTCGAGAATTTATCACGAAAATCTGTTTGGCGGGTAGTTACAATAACGCGCAACTGGGGCAGATACGTATCTAATTGATAGAGCAAAATCTCAGGGGTCAGCGTGCCTTCTTCGCCAAGATTATCTATAATCAGATACGGTTGCTCTTTGCGCAATTCCATTTGGAGGCGTAATAAAATAGGTTCGTTTGCGAGTGGTTTAATATGAAATACCG
>CAISXI010000044.1 GCA_903889425.1 uncultured Roseiflexaceae bacterium
CCTCCTTTAGTTCGCATGCACGACTAAGGTACGTTGTGTTACGCGCGAACGTAGGCATCAATAAAACAGGGTGAATTGAGTCGTTGGTTATGCTTCCCAACAAAATTCAAACGTAAAGTGGTACTCGTGGTCGTGGAGCTGATAGGCGGGCAGGGTGTCGACCATCAACCCGGTGCCCAATCCCCGCATGCCGTGATCGAGATTGAGGATGATTTCGGGGCGGGCATGGAGCTCGGGGGTAAACTGGGCTGCTTCCAAATCGGCATCGCGGTAATGGAGCGCGTTAAATCCAAACCAGTCATCGCCCCGAATAGTGAGCGTCTGGCCGGCGTTGTCAGTCAAACTGAGCCAGCGCACGTCGCCTTTGTGGCCGTTTTCTTGAGGCATGATGTAGGGGGTGTATTGGTCGCTGACGGTGCTGTGATAGGTGCCTACCATGCTACTGGCATTGCGATCACTGTAGTTTTCGTGGGGACCACGGCCATACCAACTGAGTGCCTCAAAGGCGGGATCGAGTTGCAGGGTAATGCCGATGCGGGGTAAATCAACCAAATCAGGGGCAAGAATGACGTGTGTGCTGATGCGCAAGCTACCGGTGTCGGTCAAGGTATAGGTATGGGTGGTTTGGACGTCGTCCCAGCGCTCGCGGCCCGTGGCACAGGTGCGTACTTCGATGCAGTGCTCACCTGCTGGGGTGACAACTGGTTGTACGGCGGTGACGCGGTATTGTAATTGGGTGAGTCCCACACTGCGCCAGAGGGGGAAGGCCTGTAGGCGCATCATGGCGAACATTTCTTGCAGGTGGTCGTTGTCTGTAGGGGCCCGCCACAAGTTGAGTTGGGGGCCGGCAATAATCGCTTGGCGCTGGTTGAATTCGCTCAACTCGCCGGTGGTGCGATCAATAAATACGCGGTGTTGATTGTTGGTGAGGATGAGGTGGGTCTGACTGACACTACTGACGGTCTGGGTGGCAGTGTGTGGTTTCGGTGCAGAGATTGTGATGGGCCCGGTGATTTGATCCCACGCCACGACCTGCCCTGCCGGTGCCCAGTAGCTGTCAGCGGTGGTGGCAAAGGCAAATTCCACAAAGGCTTCGCCGCTGGCGGGCCATTGCACGGGGATAGTGATTGTCCCAGCGGATTGGGGAGCGATGGCGGGGATGGTGATCGTGCCGGTGTGGGTGACGGTGCCATCGACTACGATGCGCCAGGTGCCATGCAAATCGGCGAGGGTGGTGTAAAAGCGCCGATTTTCGATGCGAAATACGCCATTTGCACTGTCGCTGGCAGTGATGCGCACGGGACGCGCTAGGTACATGAATTCACGCATGCCAGGGTGGGGGGTGCGGTCGGGCCAGACCATGCCGTCGGCCACAAAATTGCGGTCGTTGGGCACATCGCCGAAGCTGCCGCCATACACCCAGTAGGCTTCGCCGGCGGGAGTATGCATGCGGATGCCGTGGTCGAGCCATTCCCAAATAAAGCCCCCTTGCAGGCCGTGATGTTGCTCGAATGCGGCGTAATAGTCGGCCAGCGAGCCGCTACTATTGCCC
>CAISXI010000045.1 GCA_903889425.1 uncultured Roseiflexaceae bacterium
CAACACCAAGGCGCCACCATTGTGCGTGATATCGTGACCCAACTCACGCCCCGGCACGATGGGGTCACGGTCACCACCCACGACGGATTAACGCTCCACGCCCAGCGCGTCATCGTGGCGGCCGGCGCCTATAGCGGTTTGTGTGGGCTGTTGCCTACCCCCGTCGCCCATACCATCAAAAGTGAAACCGTGACCCTCGGCAGAGTCAGTGCCGCCACTGCGGCTCGCATGGCTGACATGCCCAGTATGATGGTCGATTGTGTCTCTGACGTGATTAGTGACGCCTATTTGACGCCACCCCTGCAATACCCCGACGGGGAATGGTATTTCAAATTGGGCAGCAACAGCATCCACGATTTATTTTTTGACACCCTGCCCACCCTGCAACATTGGATCAAAAACGGCGACATGGCCGCCACCCACCACGCCCAAATCGCCCTACTCAAGCAATTGTTTGCAGGGGTGGAATGGCTTGATTTCACCAGCCTGCCCTGTGTCATCACCCGTACCCCCGATGGCGTACCCAGCATCAGCAACGTCGATCCCCGCGTCACCGCCGTGGTAGGCTGCAACGGCTCCCTCGCCAAAAGCGGCGACACTATCGGGCGGGTTGCTGTCGAGTTCGCCTAGCCAATAAATGCCAAACAGCCATCCACTGCATGAGTGGATGGCTGTTTTTGTACCCCCGGCATTTGTACTGGGGAACCCTACCATTCATGCCCGGGGGGCAAGATTTTGGTCGTCAATTCATCGAGCATAATTTTGCGTTGCGGGCCAGCAGGGTTCGTGGCGAGTTCCTGAAAGTACACATCAAGCGTTGCCAGCACCATCGCCGGGCAGTCGTACGGCTGCGGGTACACAACGCCCACATCTACAAATGCCCCAGGCTCACTTTCACTTTCTTCAACCATATGCCACGGGAAGGCTCGACATTGCGCCGGATAAAAATCCTCGCTATGGATGCCACATGCGCCATTCTGTGGGTCTTGGAAGATACAGCGTCCATCACGCACCACGGTACGCCAATCGCCATTTTCATCGCGATAGACATGCTCAGCACCAAATTTGGCAGAAATCGCCTGCATTTCGTTGCGGCTCAGCGTGACCCCATACCGGCAACAGGTACCACCATACGGGCAATCGTTACACGGTAATGATTGTGGATCAAGTTTAATAATCGATTGCATTAGGCAACTCGTTTCATCACACTACGGTGCGTTCAATCTGACCGATTCGTTCAGGAGCCGGTGGGTGCGAATAATACCAGGTGGCATAGAGGGGGTCGGGGGTGAGGGTACTGGCGTTTTCGCGGAACAACACCACCAACGCGCCAATCATATCGGCCGCCGTTGTATGCGCCACCGCAAAGGCATCGGCTTCGAATTCGTGGCGGCGGGACCAATATGCCGATAGCGGATCAAAAAACAAGGTAAACACCGGACTAATCAGCACAAACAACACCAATGCCAGCGCCGTGCCACTGCCTGTGACCCCCAACCCCGCAAAAAACCACGGCGCATTCATCAGCCATGCCAACACGCCAAACCCGGCTAGCGACATCGCCAGCGACACGGCAATCATTTTGGGGATATGGCGAAGTTTGAAGTGGCCTAATTCGTGCGCCAACACCGCTTCGACTTGGCCAGGGGTCAATTGCGCTAGCAATGTGTCATAAAACACAATCCGTTTTTTGTTGCCCAGCCCGGTGAAATAGGCGTTGCCGTGCCCCGAGCGCCGCGACGCATCCATCACAAACAAGCCACTGCTGGCAAATCCTACCCGTGCCAACAAGGCTTCAATGCGGGGTACCAGTTCGGCATCGATAAGTGGGGTGAATTTGTTGAACAACGGCGCAATGAACGTGGGGTAGGCCCAGACTGCAATCAATTGGAAGGCACTCAACGCACCCCAGCCATAGACCCACCAATAACTCCCCAGTGCTTCCATCATCCACAACACCAGCGCCACCAGCGGTGTGCCGATCAGCAATGCCAGCACAGCTGATTTGAGCAAGTCGGTGACAAACATGGCGGGGGTGGTTTTGTTGAAGCCAAAGCGGGCTTCTAACCCAAAGGTACGATAGAGCGCAATCGGGATCCCTGCCGCACTACTCAGCACCATCCAGACCACAATCAACACCACTCCGCTTAACAACGGACTCCAGCCCAATGCGAGGCTCTGTTGATTGAGCCAATCGAGGCCGCCGCCCAACGTCCAACCCAGCAGGACCACGCTATCGAGTACGGCGTCAACCATCGCCACCCGACATTTGGCGATAGTATAGTCGGCGGCTTTGTGATGCTCGGCGAGGCTTAGTCGCTCCGCAAATGCCGGTGGTACCGTGGTGCGGTGGGCGG
>CAISXI010000046.1 GCA_903889425.1 uncultured Roseiflexaceae bacterium
AGCACCTATCAAACCCCTGACCACATTTGATGTCATCGACCAACTGGACATCCGCGTCGGCACCATCGAGCGCGTCGAAGAGGTCGCCAAATCCGACAAACTAATGCGCCTCGTAGTCAATTTTGGTGATCATACCCGCAATATTTTGGCCGGCATCAAACAAGAACGCCCCGACCCCCAAGTACTTGTGGGCCGACAGGCGTTGTTTATCGTCAATCTCGCCCCCAAAAAAATGGCCGGCGAAATGTCCGAAGGCATGTTGTTCGATATCGGTTTTGCCGATGGCATCACCCCCGTGCTGGCCACCCCCGAGCAACCGGTACCCAACGGTACCCGAGCTGGCTAGGCTTATAGCCCCTGTTGTTGGCGGAAGTAGGCCACCAAGGCGTTGGCGTGACCGTGCCCCATGGCATAGGTTTGCTTGAGGTGGGCCACCATGTCCATGTGTTTGCTGGGGCCAAGGGCTTGTAATACCTCCATCCAATAGGCAATGGGTTGGCCGTATTTGGCTTCAATTGAGGGGAAGTACGACGCCGGTCCTTTGGGAGCATCACTCATCAGATAACTCCAAATCACGAAGTAGCGAATCCGATCGCAAGGATGTCTGCATGCACTATTTTACCCCACGACGCGCCGGGCATTTTTTGCTGGCGGCCTTTAGCGGAATGATTGTCTTCCACTTGCTCGTCATTCGTGGCACCATCCCCGCCTCGCTCATTTGGGGTGGGGGCGCCACCCCCGACAATGCCATCGGGCTGGAGCTAATTGCGATTGGGCTCATCGCGTTGTTTATTTTTGTCATCGCCAACAACTTGGGCTACATCAAACCGCTCTTTCCGCGCCTAATGCGCTGGAGCATGTGGCTGATTTGTGGCTATTTGTGCCTCAACACCCTCGGCAATGCGGTATCACCCGTGCCATTCGAGCAGTTTTTCTTTGCCCCGCTGACCTTGGTGATGGCGATTTGTGCGGGACGAGTCGCCTATGGCCAACGCACTTCGCGCAGGAGCTAACATGCCAATGATTCTTCTTTTTGACGGCGTCTGTAATCTTTGTAACGGGGCGGTGCGCTGGATTATCCCCCGCGACCCCCACGGCAACATCCACTTCGCCTCACTACAATCCGCGACTGGGCAAGCCCTCGCCGCTCAACACGGCATCGACACCAGCGCCCTCTCGACCATCGTCCTCATCCACGCCGGCACCGCCTATACGGCCAGTGATGCGGCCCTGCTCCTCTGCACCCAATTAGTCTGGCCCTGGCCACTCCTCGCGCCGTTGCGCATCGTACCGCGATTCATCCGCAATGCCGTTTACTATTTTGTGGCCCGCAATCGCTACCGCTGGTTTGGGCAATCCGAAAGTTGCATGCTCCCATTGCCTGCCTATCAATCCCGTTTTTTGGAAAAATAACCGGCGCGGTGGTGAATCGCACCATCCTCCCGTGCGCCCACTCACCGCCCACCTGCTCGCTTTTTCATCAAAAAAATAACCGGCGCAGCGGTGAATCACATCACCTCCACGCCGGCGTACGTCGCCGTCGAATTAAA
>CAISXI010000047.1 GCA_903889425.1 uncultured Roseiflexaceae bacterium
GCGAGTCTGGCGATTATCGCCAAACAACGCCCCCGCCCCGACACCGTCGAAATGATCGAGATGGTGGGTGATGTGGCCGGGCGACCCGCTGTCATCGTCGACGACATGATTTCGACGGGTGGCACGTTGGTCGAAGCAGCCAAATCGTTGCTCCAGCGCGGTGCCACCCACGTCTATGCCTGTGCCACCCATGGCATTTTTGCCGATGATGGCTTGACCGCACTGCGCAATTCGCAGATGGTCGAGATCATCGTCACCGATACGATTCCGCAATCACCTGACTCGGCTAATTCACGCGTGCGCACCATCAGTGTGGCACCGTTGTTCGCCGAGGCGATTTTGCGTATCCACAAAGATTTGTCATTGAGTGCACTTTTTTCGTAAAGGACTACTGTGGACGTGATTGATGTACCGTTGCATTGGCTCGGTATACTCGTATGTGTGTTGGCAATTAGCCTGGCAGCAGCAGCCGAAGCGGCGCTGAGTGCTATTTCGCGGCGCCAACTCAATGGCCTGCATCATTCATCACGGGCAACCTTGGTGTATGACCTCATCAATGACGCCTATCGCTTCAAAGTGTCGTTACTATTGATCAATACGATGGCCTTGATTGGGCTGACCGCCTTAAGCGTTGGGTTGGTCCAATCATTGCCCCTCTGGTATCAATTCGGCTGGTTGCTAGTGCTAACGGTTAGTGTGATTTTGTTTGCCGAAGCACTCCCCAAAGCAGTGGCCTTGCGCAATCCTGCCGCCACCGCCAAAATCATCGCTGGGCCCTTTTATCTCTGTATGTTGTTGCTCCGGCCACTAATTATCTGCATCGACTTCATTGCCCGGCGCTTGTTTACCCCGGCCGGCTCTGACGACCTCACCCCCATCGTCACCGAAGAAGAGCTGTTGTCGATTGTGAATGTAGGCCACGAAGAAGGTCTGCTCGAACCCAACGAGCGCGAGATGATCAAAGACATCATCACCTTTGGCGATACTTTGGTGCGCGAAATCATGATTCCCCGGGTTGATATCATTACCATCAAAACCGTGGCCACTAGTCAAGAAGCCATCGCCTTGATTACCCGCCATGGCCACTCGCGCATCCCCGTCATCCGCGAATCGAGCGACCGCATCATTGGGATTTTGTACGCCAAAGATTTGTTGGCTAGCTTGCAGTTTGGGCACAAACCGACCACCATTGCCACCTTGATGCGCTACCCCTATTACGTCCCCGAAATGATTAAAATCGACACCTTGCTCCACAACATGCAAACCAAACGGGTGCATTTTGCGGTGGTGGTCGACGAATATGGCGCCACCACCGGGATTGTGACCCTCGAAGACATCCTCGAAGAAATCGTCGGCGAAATCAATGACGAATTCGACCCCACCATCCTCGCTGATATCGTCTGGGAAGGGCCCCACAACCTGACCGTTGATGCCCGAGTCCTGCTCGACGACATCAACGACCACACCGGTTTGACCCTCAGTTCTGAGACGTCGGATCGGATTGGTGGTTTTATTGCCGAAAAGCTGGGGCGCATGAGTGAAATTGGTGATGTGGTAACATATTTTGACGATGCGACCTTCACCGTCATCGCCGTTGATGGCATCCGTACGAGTCGCATCCGAATCACCATCGCCAACAGTCAAAGGGGACGTGATGACTACAATCAAC
Organism: uncultured Roseiflexaceae bacterium; assembly: GCA_903889425.1. Classification (GTDB taxonomy): domain Bacteria; phylum Chloroflexota; class Chloroflexia; order Chloroflexales; family Roseiflexaceae; genus UBA965. The sequence continues at coordinate 1,670 of CAISXI010000047.1, forward strand.
CGCCAGCAACTTATTGATGCGGCCATCGATGCCCGCACTCGGGCCTATGCGCCCTATTCACATTTTTTGGTGGGCGCAGCAGTACTGATTCGTGATGGCCGGGTGTTTGGGGGCTGCAACATCGAAAACGCCGCCTACCCCAGTACCAATTGCGCCGAACGGGTCGCCATGCAATCGGCTTGGGCCGTGGGTGCCCGCGATATCGTCGCCATTGCCGTGGTGGCCGATACCCCTGGCCCGGTCAGCCCCTGTGGCGGCTGCCGCCAAGTCATGGCC
>CAISXI010000048.1 GCA_903889425.1 uncultured Roseiflexaceae bacterium
GCATGGGTGATGGCCGCAGCGATTTGGTCATCATCGACGGTGACCACGTCATCAACCACCTGATTGATGATGGCGAGGGTCAATTCCCCCGGTTGCTTGACTGCAATGCCATCGGCAATGGTGCGCACGCTGTCGACCCGCACGGGGTGGCCTGCAGCCAGCGATGGGCGCACGGCATCACAGCCAGCCGCTTGCACGCCGATAATCCTGGCGGTCGAACCGAGGGCTCGCAAGGCGGTGGCGATGCCGCCGATCAGGCCGCCACCACCGATAGGGACGACGATGACGGTGGCATTGGCCAGGGTGGCAAAAATCTCGAGGCCGATGGTGCCTTGGCCCGCAATCACATTACGATCGTTGAAGGCATGGATAAAGGTCAGATTGCGCTCGGCTTCGATCTGGCGGGCAGTGATTCCTGCATCATCAAAGGTCGCCCCCGCCAACACCACTTCGGCACCCAACGCCCGGGTGGCGGTGATTTTGGTGAGCGGCGCATGTTCGGGCATCACAATCACTGCCGGCACCCCAAATAATTTGGCAGCCAACGCCACCCCTTGGGCATGATTGCCGGCCGAATTGGTGACTACACCCCGTTGGCGGGCGGCGTCATCGAGATTGTGGATGGCGTTGTAGGCACCGCGTACCTTGAATGACCCCGAGCGTTGCAATGATTCTGCTTTGTGAAAAATCTGGGCGCCTAGTTGGGCCGACAAACTGTCGTCGGGCAAAATTGGCGTGGCGATGATGACGTCGCGTAGGACGGCATGGGCTGCTTGTATGTCTGCAAGGGTGATTGGCATGATTAGCGCCGACCGCTGATTTTTTCGGCCAGATTAGCCGCCCGCGCCGCCAAAATCTGGAACTGTTTGGCGATGGCGGGTTGGCTAGTATCTTGGGCAGCAAGCATGATGACACCACAGGCCGTTTGGAGCTTGTTGAGCTGGGCTTTGTCGCCCGCCAAATGGCGCTCGGTGATGGCCCGTTCGATGTATGCATAGAGTTGTTCGTTGGTCATAGAGGCCTTCTCTCAATATTCCTCACGCAGAGAAATATCATTCGCGGCGCTAATCCGTTTCGCACAGTACACTTTAATTGTATACCCGTTGCGTCCTCTGCGTGCCCTGTGCGAACCAAAGACAATCCTTTTCCGCGTGAGATAAAACAGCATTTCGCATAAGCAAGCATGTATCGGAATGATATATATACACTACTGCTGGGAGATTGCACAGTCGCTTCGCTCCCATGCAATGACGTATGGTGGGGTCTCTGCGGCCTCTGTGCCCGCTGTGCGAGATAAGCGAGATGTCTCCGCGCCCTCTGCGTCCTCTGTGCGAGACAAAGACGATCCTCCTGCTACGCCGGCAATTGTTGGAACCGAGGCAATTGCTCATCCCAGGCCGCCCGCTGGGCACTCGGTTCGATGATGGTGGGCGGGTAAGATTCAGCGATAATCCGCCGGCCGGTGGCCAAATCGGGGATTACACCGATGGTGATGGCTTGGATGAGCACATTCCCCAAGGCCGTCGCTTCAACTGGCCCGGCCACCACGGGCAGATTGCAGGCATCGGCGGTAAAGCGATTGAGCAGTTGGTTTTGACTACCGCCACCCACAATTCGCACCGTATTGATTCGGTTGCCACTCAGTTGACTGAGGGTGTCGAGCACGGTACGGTAGCGCAACGCCAAACTTTCGAGACAACAGCGTACAAGCGCACCGGGGGTTTGGGGCACTGTGATGCCGTTACGTTGGCAATACGCTTGGATGGCGCGGGGCATATCGTCGGGATTGAGGAAGTCGTGGGCGTCGGGATTGATGATACTGGCAAATGCCGGCGCGCCACTCGCA
>CAISXI010000049.1 GCA_903889425.1 uncultured Roseiflexaceae bacterium
ACACAATGCGGGGTCGGCGCTGGCGCGGGTGGCATGGCCGATGCGTTCGGCGCCGAGGGCGGTGAGTGCCCCCCAAATACTCTCGGCCCCGGCAGCCTCACCGGCATGGGCAGTAGTACGGAGCCCCAATTGGCGTGCCCGCGCAAAAACTGGTGCAAATTGCTCGGGAGGATGGGTTTGCTCTGAGCCACCCAACCCAATCCCAATCACGCCGTATTCACCGAGCTCTGCCACGGTTTCGACAGTGTGCATGGCGCGGTCGATTGATGAATCACGTACCACATCGGCGATGAGGTTGACGGTGACGGCAGGGACTTGATTGAGTCCCGCCCGGATGGCGCGCGTGATTTCGCCGATGGTGAGGCCATGGCGGGCAAAGTCAGTGGGGGAATAATGTGACTCGACATAACAAATGTTTTGATCAGCCCAGTCTTGGGCGACGGCAGCGGCGATGGTGGTGAAATCAGCGGCGGTGCGGATGAAGCGATTTTTCCAGACCCAAGTGTTGATAAATTGAGGGAAGTCGCGGTATTGGAATTTGCGTGTCAGGGCTGTCATATCGGGTACATCGGGGTCGCCGCCGTACTGTTGCATGAGTTGCCACAAGGTGGCGAGGGGGATGGAGCCTTCGAGATGGATGTGGAGTTCTACTTTGGGCAGTGAGTGTAGCCAGGTGCGCATGTAAATCCTCATGATGGGCTATTTTGTGTACTTTACCATATTGACAAAAAAGAGTGCACGCAATAGTCTATGAGTAATTTGGGTATGTACTGCGAGCAAAGTAGGTTTTTGATGAAAGTATTACGGCTTTGGTTGGGGTGGTGTCTCATTCTCTTGACATGCATGACAGTCATGTTGGGGCAGGAACCTGCCAGCGTATCGCAGGCTACGACGCGCAAGGTCGTGGCAAGTAAGGGTGATTTTGTCTTGGGATTGCGTGATAACGGTACGGTTTTTTGTGTGAATACGGCACATGCGGTCTGTTTCTATCTCCCTGTTGGTCTCAGCAACGTCGTTGATATCGATGTCGGTGAGTTTCATGGAATCGCGCTCAAAAGTGACGGTACGGTGGCGGCATGGGGGGCGCTTACCGCCGATAATCAACTCAATGGTGGTGTTTCGTACGGGAATATCACCAATATTACCAATGCCGTTGCCATTGCTGCAGGTGCCGACCACACCCTTGTTTTGCTTGCAGATGGAACGCTCCGTTGTTTTGGTAACAACGAAGGCAACCGCTGTAGTGCTGGGTCTGCACTCACCAATGTCATCGACATCGATGCCGCTGATCGCTGGAGCATGGCGCTCCTTGGTGACGGGCGGACCGTGGTCTGGGGCAAACGCCTCGTCAATAGTGTCGCTACCAGCGCTACCCCATTTGGAAGCAATACAATTGATATCACAATGAGCGATGATTTTTATTTCCAGCTGCTCGATACCGGCATGGTTGATGTGATGCAGGCAAATACATATGCTGCCATCGAAAGTACTACCAATGTGATTGGTATGGCATCTGGGTATGATAAGTTTATGGCGTTGTATGGCAACGGGACAACGGCATGTTGGGAAGTGACTCCGAGTCTGGCTTCGTGTAATTACGATTTGGGTGCTACTCCCGTCGCTAATGTCGTTGGTATGGCAGTAGGTGATAATCTAAACATCAGCCAGCAGAGCGATGGTCGCCTGCAGATTTTTGACTTCGATACGTTTAGTATCACGCCCGTTGCAACTGAGCGTGTAGGCAATAGCGATGCCTTGACGACGGGTGGGTATGCACTCGTCAGGCGTGGCAATGGTACTGCGTTTACGTGGGGACTGGCCCAGGTACCGACGATTACCGCGTGGAGTAATATCAAACAAGTCAGTGGCTACGGCAACACGCTACTTGGCTTGACGAGTGCTGGGACGGTGCAATCTGCCACGTTGAATGGGGGGGTAACCACTGTCGCAACGAGCGGGAGCAACGTCAAAGCCGTAGCTCGTGGACGAGATTTCAGTGCATATCTCTTGGCTAATGGTACTTTTTCGACTGATTTATTGTATGATCCGATTGATGGCACGACATATAGTGGGCGCGCCAAGGCTATGTGTGCCGGACGAGATTTTTTGTTTTTGTTGAGTGCAGATGGCAATGTGCATTACCATGGTGCGTATGACCCCAATTATGGTTTAGCAACAATCCCGGTAGCTGCTACCAATGTCAAACAGATTGCTTGTGGTAATAATCATGTGATCGCACTGCGTGCTGATGGTACGACGATAGGGTGGGGGAACATCCCCAATGGGAATAGTAGCGGTACAAATGTGCGTGCTGTGGCTGCGAGTGGGATTTTGTCAGTCTTATTGTATGCCGATGGTACCGTTGCATCACGGGGGTATGATGATGCTGCATTTAGCGCATTTTTGACGCATCTCCACAACGTACGTAGCGTCAGTGTTGATACATACGTTTTAGCGAATAATATGTTGGGCGTGCAGTTTGTGGCTGTACACGACAATGGGAAACTCTCGGTATATGGCAATGCCGCTACGCAAGTTCCCACGCCGTACGCCATGACTGCCACGCGCACCGCAACGCCATCGCGCACTAGTACGCAGACCCGTACCGCCACGCACACGCATACCGCCACGAATACCCGTACCAACACCCCCACCAATACCGCTACTGCTACTGCTTCGGCAACAAGAACGACAACGCGTACCGCAACCGCTTCTTTTACAGTAACCGCAACGCGTACTGCGACGGTGAGTCACACGCCCACCAACACACGCACGCCCACCAACACACGCACGCCCACCAACACACGCACGCCCACCAACACACGAACCAACACGCGCACTGCCACTGACACGCGCACTGCCACTAACACGCGCACTGCCACTAACACGCGCACTGCCACTAACACGCGTACTGCCACTAACACTGCGACTAATAGTGCTACGCGTACCGACACACGCACGCCCACCAATACGCGTACGACTACCAACACACGCACGCCCACCAATACGCGTACGACTACCAACACACGCACGCCCACCAATACTGCGACTAATAGTGCCACGCGTACCGCAACACGGACGGCCACCAATACGCGGACGGCCACCAATACGCGGACGGCCACCAATACGCGGACGGCCACCAACACCACGACGCCATCAATGACACTTACCGCAGCACCTACTCCTCAAGCAGTGCTACAGCGGTGGTATCGCTGAGTAAGCGCATGGTGTACTCGGCCTACGTCCCTTCTTGCCAGCTATGCAAATAGTTGTCTTGGGCACCGGTCAAGACATCGAGGCGAATGCCCATCGCTTTGAGTTTGAGGGTGGCAATCAATGTATCGGCGCTGTCAGGTAGGCGATGGACGATTTTTGCCATGGAGCCGGCATTGCGTGCGAGCACCTCGGCGGCCAAGGCTTGGTTGGCAAACGACATGTCCATGACTGCAGGTGGGTGCCCTTCGCCGGCCACCAAATTGACCAAACGACCTTCGCCCAGCAAATGGAATTGGCGACCGTCGGCCATGTGGTAGCTGGTGACGTGGGTGCGGGGTTGGGTTTTGTCGACGGCGAGTGCTTCGAGGGCGGCCACATCGATTTCGACATTGAAGTGACCGGCGTTGGCCAGCACGGCGCCATCTTTGAGGTCGGCAAATTGCTCAGCACCGACCACGGTGTGATTGCCGGTAACGGCAATAATGATGTCGGCTTCGCGTACTGCTTGGGACATCGGCATGACACGGAAGCCATCCATAGCGGCTTCGAGGGCTTTGACGGGATTGACTTCGGTGACAATCACTTTGGCTCCCAGACCCGCAGCCCGGCTCGCCACGCCACGCCCACACCAACCATAGCCAGCCACGACGATGGTGCGTCCGGCCAGCAGCAAATTGGTGGCGCGGATGATGCCGTCGATGGCGCTTTGGCCGGTCCCATAGCGGTTGTCAAACATGTGCTTGGTGCGGCTTTCGTTGACGGCGATCACAGGGAAGGGTAGCACCCCTTGGGCTTCCATGGCGTTGAAGCGTTTGACGCCAGCAGTGGTTTCTTCGGTGGCGCCGAGGGGCATCAAGCCGGGGTTGAGTCCCCGTTGCAACAAGGCACTGGTGAGGTCGGCACCATCGTCGCAGAGCAGGTGCGGTTTGGCATCGAGGGCAATGGCGACGTGGCGCCGGAAGGTGTCGACTGATTCGCCCCGAATGCCGTAGACGGGGATTTCGTCGTGGGCCACCAGCGATGCCGCTACATCATCTTGGGTCGAGAGGGGATTTGAGGCGACCAGCATCACCTCGGCACCACCAGCGGCCAGGGTGCGCACCAAGGCGGCTGTTTTGGCGGTTATATGCAAACAAACCGACAAACGCATTCCTTTGAGGGGGCGTTCTTTGGTAAACCGTTCGCGGATGCCGAGCAATACCGGCATGTCGCCTTCATTCCAGTTGATGCGATTGCGTCCTGCTTCGGCTAAATTGATATCACCAATCTCATAATCGGCCATGGGTTGCTCCTATCGATAGTTGGGGTGTCACCGGTATTATAGCGGTTTCGTTGATTGTGTAGGGGGCAGTTGTGGTGGCGTGGGTTATTGTACAATAGGCACAGATTATCATTGAGGTGAGGTAGTGGTATGCCCACGCTGTTGCGCAAACAATGTCCGAGTTGTCAAAAAATATGGCCAATTGACACGATATTTTGCTCGTATTGCACCACGTCGCTGCATAATGCATCGGTAGTCGATGAAGAAGTGACGGGTGGCGTGCTGCCTGATGCGACGTTTCGCAGCAAGGACGTGCGCATCATCCCGCCGCGCATCGGTCAAGACGACGAATATCTAAGCATGTTTCGGCCACGATTAGTCTCATCGTCACAAATCATTGAAAACCAACGCAACTTGGCACGAGTGTGCGCCGACCAGTATGCTGTGATGTGGCAACATGTACGTCGCTTACAACTGATGGCGTATGTGCAATTGGGGGTAGGAGTGCTTGCTGCGGTAGTGGTGGTGGGCTTTGCATTGTACATGGCCTGGAAGGGTGGCACGGCCGCCTTTGGCGCGAGTGCGCCGTGGCATGGCGCACGTACCACGACCTTGATTCTGATAGCCATTGGCTATCAGCAAGTACAGAGTGCCATCAAACTCCTCGCACAGCGCGACAGTGTGGTGTTGCAGATTGGCTCCGAAGCGACCCCTGCGGTGAACGAATAACAACAAATAAGGACGTAATCGATGAACATTCATGTGATTGCCAGTAGTGCAAACGCCCAATCATTGAGTCAGACATTGGCGCGCCAGGTGGCGACTGCGTTGACGACAGCTGGTGCCACCTGTCAGGTCTGGGACATCCGCGACCTGCCCCCCACCTGGTGTGATGGGCGCAGTCTGGCCGACTACCCGGCGGCGTACGGTGACCTGCACCAACAATTACGCCAAGCCGACGGCGTGGTGTGGGCGGTGCCGATTTATGGGGCAGCGGTGTCTGGCGCCAGCAAAAATTTGTTGGACATCATCGGTGATGCCTTTACCGGCAAGCCGGTGGCAGTGGTGTCGGCCGCGGGTGGCCCCCGCTCGTATATGGCCATCAAAGAATTCATGATTGCCATGCTGTTTGAATTCCGGGCCTATTTGTTCCCTTATACCGTACAAATCCACGATGCCGCCGAACTCGAGACCCACGCCACCCGCATCGACGATTTTGCCACGAATTTTGTGACGATGGTCAAACGCTTGGCGGCCTAAGTTCCCACGTGCTGCCGGCGCCGAACTCATGGCTGAGGGTGACATCAGCCTGCCACGGCGATAGCAACGTGCAGGTGCCCCCCACGTCACTGGTGATACGTACCCATTGCACCACGCCGTCACGACATTCCGCACTCACCAAAAATCCCCCCACCGCCCGCAACGTCTGGAAGTGCGCCGGCGTGTGCAGATCCCAATTGGGGAAGAGTCGGATGGTGCCGGTATAGCTTTGTAGCAAACATTCGTTGATGACGGCGGGCAAGGCGAAGTTTTCGAACCAAATACCCATGGGCGCCATGAAGTCGAACGGCATGCCGTCGCGATAGCGCCCGTGGGTTTGCAATACCATGTCAGTACAGGTGCCGTTGGGCAACAAACAATAATTGATTTGACGGGTAAATTTGGCGATGTCGAGCACCCCTAAGCGAGCTGCTTGCATGTTCAAAAAAACCAGCTCGTTGCCCCCTTCGTTGCGTTGCTGTTGCAACGTCCGCAAGGCCAAGGCGTATGCTTCGGGTGGGGAATGCAGCCCATGTTCTTCGCCGGGGAAGATGGTGGTGGTGCTGGATGGCACGTTATAGACGACATTCGGGTCTTCGGTGGGGACGCTGACCAGCACCGGGCCTTGGGGGGTTGGGGCAGTGGGGTACGGCG